>NZ_WJYH01000069.1:0-18584 GCF_009668065.1 Acinetobacter sp. RIT698 | reverse complement strand
TATGGTAAAGCGTGCTTTTTTAGAGTTTATGCTCGATTATAATGGTAAACTAATTATAACGGGAGACACCCCCAATGGAAAAAAAATTACTACTAGTATCCCAATTTATGATGATGGAAATAGTGGAATCGATTTAATTTTTCCTTGTTATTATGCTGGGCAAGTATATATATTTTATCCATATTTGGAAGGTGGCGCTGGGTACTCTATATATGATGGTGGTGGTATTAGCGAATATATTAACATCCCTGAATTTGGTAATCGAAAATTACTTACAGCTGTAAGTGTAAAGGATGGGTTAGTAGTCTTTTCAAGACAAAAAAAATTTCTAGATCCAGATGGCGCACCATACCAAATAATAAAATTTCAAAATGGAAAATGGGGAGAGTTTGAGGATATCAATGGCCTACTTCCTTACACAGCTGTTGAGCAAGCCTGTGGAGCTACGGTGAATGGCGAAGCTCGTATAGTACGACCATCTAATGAAGGCAGATTACAATTTCTTTCTTCTTCTGATAATTTTCAAATTCCATTCAGGCTCATAAGTGATGGAAGCATATTAACAAGGTCTGGAGTCGGATATGCCATTTCTGCAGAATTATCATCGTTTAACTATATTTATGCTTTATTCGAGGGTGGTGATGATAATGTTGGTGTATATTTACAAGAAAGTAAAACATATATAAGAAAACTTGGAATTATAAAATTTCCAGCACTCTCAACGTTTGAAGGAATTTCGATACATCGCATATCGACGAGAAAATTCTTTATTTATATCGTTGGTATATTCAAGGATCAGCGTAAAGCATATTCAGGAGAGTTTGACATAGACAATCTTCAAGCAGAAGCTACGCCAGATAGTAATGTTGGGAATTCGTTACCTAAATATCTTTCTGCTTGGATTATAAATAATTAGTTTCAAACATAAGCAGATTTAATGGTTTTGGGTATTCAGTATTCAGTATTCAGTAATCAGAAAAAGCAAAAATAGAACTCTCTTTTGTAGAGTAAATTTTGATTACTTTTATTTAATTAATTGGAGAATATATGACAATCGGAACAAGTTATGATTTCCCATCGGAAGTAGTTTCTAAATTTAAGGAAAAAGCAGAAAATGATTGGTCTGGAGTATTTCCAGGTCCTCCAGATCTTTGCTTTAATTATAGAAAAATAGTAGAACAATCTGGTGGCATTGCAGTTGCAGAAGGCTTAGCCAAAAATCATAGAATTTGTATAATTGGAGCTGGGGTAACGGGTCTAACAGCTGCACGAGAATTACTTAGATGTGGCTTCACTCAAGTCACTTTAATAGAGCAAAGTGATCGAATTGGAGGTCGTCATTTAACAAAATTCCCTGTTAATGAGTTTGATGAAGCTGGTTTTTCACCATTCGAGATGGGTGCAATGCGCATGCCATTCTTCAATAAAAAAGATACAGATCCGCTGACAGGTTCATCACTGATGGCCTATTATGCGAAGCAATTTAATTTGAATATCTCTAACTTTCCTAATCCTGGCACACAATGGGTCACTTCAACAGGGATATATCTACGAGAAGGTTCTTTGGATGGTTCTGATTTACCAGAAATGGTGATATGGAAAAATCCAGACGGAAATACATTGCCACCAAATGAGATATTGCAAGAAATACATAAAAAATGGAGAAAATTTGCCGATCAGATGACTATTGAGGTAAGTAAGAAATATGGTTCCAAAGAATGGGATGATATGTGGCATGCAATTGTTAAAAATTATCACAATTTATCATTTCGAGAACTGGTTTTAAAACCGTTCCAAACATGGGATGAAAATAATCCTGGTGATTTTGGGGGGCTGGGTATGAGCCCTCAAGAGTCTGAGATATTTTATTCTATTGGTGTTGGTGACGGGAGTTGGGGAGCATTTTATGATGTTTGCTGCCTTTACCCAATCAGGACCTCAATATTTGGATTTGGTAGTAATCTTCAGTTAGTGCATGGCAGAGTTAATAGTGACTATGAGGTTATAAAATCTGCCATGCAAAGCAATGGGTTTGTTCAAGATTCATTAGGAGTTAGCTATAAATCACCACGATATTTGGGCCTAGCTTCACTAGACGAGTGTTTACTTTATGAAAGTATATCCAAAGACCAACCATCTTTTTATGATCACTCAATGGAAAGAAAAACTGGTTTATTTATGGACTCTAGAGTTAAAAAAATAGAGAAACTCAGTGATAAATCAATTAATGTTGAGTTTCAGTGGCAGTGCAGCAAAGAAGGTTCCCCGATATATTTAAACCAAAATTTTGATTCCGTAATAGTCACAGTACCATCATGGATATTGGGGACGAAAATCAAACTTGAAGGATTTTCAAATAATCAATTACCTTTTGAAGTTATTGGTGAATGTAGTACAGCGCACTGGGAAGCGAGTTGCAAAATTTATGCTCCTTTAAGGAAAGAGTTTCTGAATCAAAATAGAATTCCTCAGATAATGGTAACAGATACATTTATTCATGACGTTTATACTTATAAGTATAGTGATACGTACAAAAATGATTGTATTTTATTAAGTTATACATGGGAGGATGATTCATTAAAACTGTCTGCTTTCTCTGATATTGATTTGGTAGATATGTGTGTTGAGGAATTAGACAGAATTCTGGAAAAATCTACAAATGTAAAATCAAATATATCTCAGTATGTTATTAAAGAAAAGGCGATGGTTCAGCGATGGATATCTGATGAAAATTCTTTAGGTTGCAGCAAACTTTATAGGCCAGGAACTTATTTCAATGCGATGAAATTACTTTCGTATAATAGGAAATACAGCAAAGAATCTGGGCTTCTTTTTGCAGGCGAAGCATATTCTGTTGATGCTGGATGGACTGAGCCATGTTTTAGAGGAGCAGTGGATGCAGTTATTAATATCTGCGCCAATACAAAAGCAAAATTTAATGGTAACTTTAATATGGATGAGCATTATCCAAAATATAGAGACAGTTGATGAATAAAATTCATATCTAGAAATTTTTATATAATGAGGCTTCAAAAAGCCAATAATATACGTCGATTACACAAGAATTTTGATAAAATATTCGTCGTGTATATAAACATTTTCTCTATTATTTGAACGATGTCTGGTTCCAGTATTGGGCATTTATATCAGATATGATCCTTAAAGATCATATCTGATTGTATTTAGTAGAACACTGGCTATCAATTATTTAATGTGATTCATAATACCATTATTGATGCCCAAAAAAACTACAAAGAGAATTAGAAGCATCTTCACTGCTGGATTCAAATAGAAAATCTCCTTTAATAAGATTATTCGATTTTCTACTTTTAAGTTCAATTGTTTTGAGGGGGAATTACCGTTCAATTAAATAATCTAAAGTACTATTTCTTTTGATTAATTTTGGAACTAACTTTATAGAGTTTACTTGTTCCTTATTTATTTTTTTTAATAATAACTCCATCGCGGTGAATCCCATTTCGGACATTGGCGAAGCTATGGTTGTGAGTGGAATAGGAAGTTGAGCTGTTAAAGAGATGTTATTAAATCCGATGACTGCAATATCTTTTCCAGGAATATAACCCTTGTCTTTGATCGCACCCATTACACCAATCGCAATAAAATCATTTACCGTGAAAATTGCTGTGGGCAGTTCATTTTTGGATAGAATTTCAAGTCCAGCTTGATATCCTGAGTCAACATCAAAACCACAATTGATAATGTAGTCATCTGGGATCATTATATTTTTACTGGCGCTATAGTCTTTAAAGCCTTTGGTTCGTAATAGACCCGTACTCGCAAAAGCTTCACCTGAAATGATCGCAATTCGACGATGACCCTCAGCGATTAAATGTTCTGCTGCTAAGCTTCCACCAAGATAATCATCACAGGTAACAGAGGTAAAATTTTCTAAACTACGACTTACAAGCACAAATGGAATGTCTCGTGCTATTAATTCATTAAAAAACTGATGCGAATTTTCAGTTCCTGTATGCGCATCAGCAATAATTAAACCATCTACTTTTCTAGAAAGGGCCATTTCACCCAATTTTTTTTGGTTGATAGGTAAGTCATTGGTATTGGAAACGAATGTAAAATAATTATTTTGCGTGGCTGCGGCATCAATGCCTTCATAAATATTTGCCAATACAAGATCTGATAATTTTGGAACTAAAACCCCAATTACATTGGTTTTCTGGCTCTGTAAACTTTTTGCTAAAGTATTTGGTCGGTAGTTTAAATCAGCGGCTAATTTTTTAACTTTTTCTATGGTTTCTGGGGCTGCAGCGGAACTGGCATCATCCATTGAGCCGTTTAGTATTCTTGAGACTGTAGAAACATGTAAGCCAAGTTCTTTTGAAAGAAATTTTAAAGTTACATTTTTATTTGATCGATTCATATGAAACCACAATAGCCAGAAGCAACATTTTAGCATTTTCCCCCTTGAAAGTTAGAGAAATTATTGGATTGTTGTTTAAAATTTGACAAGGACAAACGTTTGGGTTAGATTTTTAACACAACCCAAACGTTTGGGTTGGTTTGGATAATCAATGAGGTAAGAACATGGAAGAAACTTCAGTTAGCCCAGTAAAAGTGGCCGTTATACAATTTGATCCACAAGTGGGTATGGAAAATCGAGAAAGGAATTTACGCCATGGGTTAGATTTGGCCCTTCAAGCTGTCAACAATGGTGCAAATCTTATCGTAATGCCTGAGTTAGCAAATACAGGCTATTTATTCACAAATAGAAAAGAAGCATTTGATCACGCAGAGGAAATCCCAAATGGACCAAGTGTTCAAGTCTGGCAAGATTTTGCACGTAAGCATTCTATTTATTTAGTTTCAGGAATCGCAGAAAGAGAGGATGTTCGTCTTTTTGATACTTCAGTTTTAATCGGACCTGACGGGCTCATTGGGAAATATCGTAAGGCACATTTATGGAACCTTGAAAAACTTTGGTTTACGCCTGGTGATACAGGCTTCCCTGTATTTGAAACACCGATCGGAAGAATTGGGATGTTAATTTGTTGGGATATTTGGTTTCCAGAAGTTCCAAGAATATTAACTCAACAAGGTGCGGATATTATTTGTAGTGTAAATAATTGGGTTTGGACACCACCGCCATTATTTGATGAAAGTGGTAAGTGTATGGCCTCATATCTCACCATGACTGCTGCACATGTCAATAATGTCTACATCGCTGCTGCAAATCGAGTTGGAGCTGATAGAGGTGAACGTTTTCTTGGATGTTCATTAATTGCAGGCACCAATGGTTGGCCAATTGCGGGTGTTGCAGATGCAGAAAAAGAAATGATTCTGTATGCAGATATTGATTTGGTTGCTGCACGTGGTGCGCCGATTTGGAACAAGCATAATGATTTAATCCGAGATAGACGAACTGACATGTATGACACGATGTTAGGCTATAAATCTCACAATATTTTCCCTCGCTAATCCATGTGGGGGATATATGAAAAAGAAATATCGGATTGAAATGATTGATATTGTCATCGCAGCACTGGTCATGCTGTCTACAATTATCATCGTGGGAGTAGTTGAAAAGTACTCCCTCCAAATTTGGGATAATTACGCAACAATGCAACCACCAACATCCACCTTAACTTGGTTAAGGTGGGGGCTGGGTGATGTAAGTGAGGCACAATTTTATAAAAGTGAATTGGCATCACTTGGTTTATTCGTGGGTGCAGGCATTGCTTATTATTTTTCAAAAATGCGTTCGAAATGGCAAGGGTTTCAACTAAGTTATGGAACGGGGCTATTTCCATGGATTTTATTGAGTTCAAGTTTAAGTTTGATTCTGAGTAATATCATTTGGGGATGGACGCTTATTGAAAGTAACTCGTGGCAACCCACATTTGTGACGTTCGTGTCATTACCCGCTGCAACAGTACTTATGTATGGACGTGGCTTTAAAATAGCAATAATTGGCGCAGTTGCTGGGGCACTATTTGTAACGCCTTCTTCGTTGATCATCGTCAACTATGTATGTGTTCCTTTAAATTTGCCAAGTATTATTGGTAATGTCTTAGGTATGGCAATTGGTAGCTTAATCGCATTTTTTATTTTTAAAAAATTTAATTTAAGTTGTTTGGTCAAACAAACAGAAACAAAAAAGCAAGAGCCAATCGAAGAAGAAAAAGAGATCGAACCAAAGGCTACACATTCATTTTGGGTTGTAAGACGAGCGCTTGCAGACTTCTCTGAATCTCAATTTATTGCAAATGAATGGGCTGGATTGGGCTTAATTATTGGCGCTTTGTTGGCAATTTATCTGAACCCTTTAAGTATTTCATATGGCAGTGGGCTGATTGGAAACATATTAATTAGTCAAATGTTAGCAGCATTGACGGCAGTCATTCTATGGAAAAGTAAATGGGAAAAATATGGGTGGTATCCGACATATATTCCGATTTCTTCAGTTGCACCAGTCTCTGTTTTAGTCTTCGGTGGAAGTCTAAGCTCCATTATTTTAGGTGCATTTATTGGTGCATGCGTTGCCCCACCTTTAGCTGCTTTTATTTCAAACAAGCTTCCTAAATACCAACATCCATATATAGGCAATGTGGTTTCCATGGCAATTACATCACTATTGGCTTTGGGCACAATTCATCTGGTTTCCTGAATCTATATTTTTATATACAAGGAGTTGTAATGTTAACGTGTCCAGTAAAAGGCTATTTTTCTGAACTTGATGTTGAGCAAATTGCGAAAATGCTTAGGTCAAAAGAAATTACTGCCAAAGCACTTACACAGCAGAGTTTAAATTCAATCAATCAGCATAAAGCGTTAAATGCATTTTGTTATATCGATGATGAATATGCGATACAACAAGCAGAATATGCAGATGAGCTTTTTAATCAAGGAATAGATCTTAGCCCGTTACAGGGTATACCGATTGCGATAAAGGATAATATTGAGACTGCTCAACTTATAACCTCTATAGGGTCCAATTTTTTCAAAAACTATTTACCTGAAGTCGACGCTGAATGTGTACAAAAACTTAAAGCTTTAGGCGCGGTGATTATTGGAAAAACCAACACGCATGAGTTTGCCTATGGGCCAACAGGGGATATTTCTGCACATGGCGCAACAAAAAACCCATGGGACCTTGCAAAAATTTCAGGTGGATCGAGTTGTGGTAGCGCTGTAGCGATTGCTGCAGGACTTGTACCTATCGCAATTGGGACAGATACAGGTGGCTCGATTCGTATACCTGCAAGCTTAACAGGGGTTATGGGTTTTAAACCGACCTACCAGCAATTTTCAATGAAAGGTGTTTTCCCATTGTCTAAGAGCCTAGATCATTTAGGCATATTAGCAAAAAGCGCTCAAGAGATTGATTTGGTTGTTTCTTTATTAAAGAAAGAAAATTATCAAGTTGTCTCCAATGTGTTAGCAACAAGACCACCAAGATTAGGTTGGGTATCTATTGATAATTTTATTGAAAACTATGATTACCCTTTATACCAGAAATTAAAGCAGCACGTTTTTTCACTTTGGAACAATCAAATTGATGAAGTATCGAGTGCTTTAATGGCTTTTAAAGATATCCATCGCTATTTTTATGCTATTCAAAATAGTGAGGCATATGCTGTCCATCACCATCAAGTAGAGCACTCTCCTGAGTTGTTTCAGAAAGATGTGTTGGATAGGCTGCTACAAGCTAAACAAACCAAAGGCTGGGAGTATGTGAACGCATTAGATTTTCAAAAAAAGTACCAAGAAGACCTTGCTAAAATTTTTGATCAGTATGATTACCTCATCATGCCGACATTGCCGATACAAGCCACTGATCTGTATCAAAAAGATTTGTATTTAAATGGCGCTTTTATAAATATTAAATCAGCTTTACTCAGCCTGACCAATATATGGAATTTTTTGGGAAATCCTGTACTCAATGTTCCGCTATGTCATGAAAATAAAATGCCAATTGGTATTCAGATCATTGGTGCAAAGAAAAGCGATCGTCATCTTTTGGCCTTTGCAGTGAATAATGGTTTTTAGTTTTTTAATTTTTTCAATATTTAAGGTCTATTGGCCTGTTAATAAAATGATAATCAAGGATGATTTTATGAAACATGATTTGTTTAAATATACGGTATTTACACTACTTTTAAATGTATCCTTCGTTGTAAATGCTGCGATTGAATTTGAGGGTAAGGATAAAGATTCTAAGTTAACCGTTTCTGGTGAACTGCGAGCAAGTTATCAAGAAAACAACTTTGAGAATAAGGCTTCGGATCAAAAAATAAAATTTAATACAGCTATTTTAAATATTGGGTATAGCTCTCCGAACATATTTGGGAATTTTCAATATCGTTGTTATCAATTTGATACCCTATGTGATTTTTCCGCATTGGTACAAGCCAATGCTGGCTATCATTTAAACTCAACTGACAATGTTAAAGTTGGTTTACAGCCGATTCCTTTTGGGCTGGGTCAATTTTGGGATAGTAGTTTCTATGAAGGAATCAATACAACGATGGGACTTCAGGATACGATGAATTTAGGTGTTAACTACCATTTTGAGTTGCCCTCATCCACCAAAGTTGATTTAGCCTATTTTGTCGCTGATGGCGGAAATTATTATGGAAAAAGTAAGGATGCCGCCCGCTATACTGCAAATATGGTGAAATCAGCTGATTTGATGAAGACAGATCTGAATGAGAAAAATATGTGGATTGCACGAATAGATCAAGACCTAAAGTTTTTAGCGACTGAGGATCTTAACGTATCTGTGGGGGGAAGTTATTGGTATTCTGAAATTGAAAATAAGAAAAATGCTGATGATGGTGCAAGAAATTCTTGGGCACTCTTTAATCGTATTCACTATAAAAATTTAAATGTCATGCTCACAGGTGGTAAGCAATCAATTCGCAATAAAGATCGCTTCAGTCCTTATAGTTCAACTTTTGGTTCATATGATGGTGAATATGACATTGCAAACAAAGGCTTCTTTTATACGGTTAACACCAGCTATGCTTTTAAGAATGTATGGGACTTATTCAATATAACGCCATATATGGTATTCAGTGGATTTAATAAGAAAGAAAAAGGCTTTGATGATTCTCAGCGCAATATTGTGGGTGTGGCATGGGACTATAAAAAGATCACTTTATATACCGAATATATGATGAGCAAAAATGATCCGTTTATTGGTGGAACCGCCAACTCGCTTGCGGCAGGAGATGATGGTAAGTGGAAAAATCTACTTAACATGATGTTTATTTATAAGTTTTAAAGGTCGTTAAAAACCTCTCTTATTACAACCAAGCCCATGGCTAGAGCATGGGCTTTTTTGTCTATTTAATTTATAGAAAAGAGGAAATCGCCCATATTATAGATTTAACGATTACATTATCGATTCTAGACATATCAGTATTGGTAAAGTCATTGAAAAGAACGGTAAGCGTCTGCCTGAGAAGGATGATCAATTTACCATTACTAGCCAAATCCAGAATAAGGAGGGCTAGGTGAAACATCCATTGTATGAGCAGCTACGTACTAAAGCACCCAATCAACTACTAAGAACTATTCCAGTCCGAATGATCTTCAGATCCTGAACTCAATTTACGTACTGAGTACAGCTCTGAAAAAGTGATGGAGAAAGGGTTGATCAATAATTGTATAGACTATAAAGGGCTTCAGCTGGAATTGAAGCGAAGTGTGATACCTACAAATTGAATTTTACTATTTCTAGATAGAAAATAAAATTGATGAAAATTTAAATAATAAGGTAGCTCCCCTATTGATTTATTTATCTTTAAATGGGGGAGCTTATATCATACGTTAATTAATAATAAGACCAGATTTTTTATTTTCTTGAGATAATGGGTGACTAATTCTCATAACCAAGCCCACCAAGATATGAAGGTATCATCATTAAAGACTGTACTTTTTCTTTTTCAGCATTTGTTAGGTGTCTGCATGCAAAAGGATATACATTCAACAAAAAACTTTTTAATTTTTCTAAAGCATCATCAGAATAAATAGTTCCATTGTGTAATCCATTAATAATTGTTATCACCCACTTGATAAATACGGTAGGCATTATTACATCACCAATATCTTCCCAGCCATCAATTAAATTTCTATCTTGCAAATGAATATGTTTTGAAAGAGCGGAGTCACAATTTCCTCTGCAAGTCCAGAATATGTGTTCGAAGTATTCAGGTTCTTTATTGTAATCTTTTCTTATACGTTTCCAAAGAGTAATAATACCCTTGTCTTCTTGATTGAGGAGCTCTTTATTGCAAACGATACAAGTTAGCGAGGGAGCATCAGCAAAGATTTTAGCGGGTTTAGGGTTATTAGTTTTCCATTTAGTCAAGGATAATGGGAAATAGCGTTCAGCTACTTCCAGCCCACGAGCTGAATGGAGTAGCTCTTTTTCAATTCTTTCTTTATCAAAGATTTGGTATTCAATACGATCTTTTATTCCTTCTAGAACACCAGAAAGCCCACTACTTGGAAGTGTTGAGTAAAATCCAATAAAACCATGACATTTTTTTGATGAAACTCGATCAAAAATATTTCCATCATCTGTAGGGCTAACAGAATTACCGCTATAAGCTTTATGTTTACAGCTGACAAGCCAATGAATAATTGTTTCTCCACCAATACCTGTTCTTTTTTCTTCTACGATTAAGTCTGCGCCTCCGTCAGCTCCTCGGTCAGGATGGCAAATAATTTTGTAACCTAAGAATGAAAGAAAATCGCGAGCAAATAATTCAAATGTATCCTGAAGGCCTGTCGCTTTGTGAGCCTCGGGAATTTCTTTAAAATCTAGAACAGGCATATTTACCCTATATTAGCTAAGTAAAATTATTAATAACTATGTTGAAGTTTTATAGAAAAATAGTTTGTGATACTAAATGTCTAAAATTATTTACAAGATGAAAGCTATTTAATCTTCATTATCAAGAATATCTTTTAAAAGAGATTTCGAAAGATTTGTTGGAGGTTCTTGAGGAATAGTCGTAGTAAATCCAACATTAGATTTTAGTGGTAAAAATCTTAATACCTGTTTATTAAAATCTATCTCTGTAATTGCTTTAACAACTTTTCCTCGTAAATTCTCATCTGTAGTCCTGAATTGCTCATAATCTGCAATAATGTTTTCATAATATTCAGCTGACTCTAATAACCAGTAGACTCCATTTTTTTCTGAATTTAAGAATATAATGGATGAAGGGTTAAATCCTTGATTTTTAAAAGTTTCAAATACTGGTAGAAACATATCTAGCTCTTCTTTAGAATATCCTTCAGAATTTTTCACTTTAATATTTAAGGTTTCGATTATTCCTATATTATTTAGTAAATCAGTCCATTCTAGTAAATTAGGCTTTATTAATTCATCAACATGTTTTTTTGCAAAGGATTGTATAAAATTAACTAAGTCCTTGTATCCAACAATAGCATCGGCCATGGCTCTTTGTTGGTCATTCATTAATGTATTTACTAATGATGTTCTTAGCTCTTCAAATTTTTCGGTTAAATCGTCGATACGTTGAACCTGAGCTGTCCTTTCTTTATCTTCTTTTAAAAGCTTCTGAAATAAACTTGCCCATTGTTTCTTTAACGTTTCTTCAATGTCTTGAACTTTAGAAAAAGTGAAAATAGCATTGTTATTAGATTTTTTCCTTAAAAAATCAATAAATTCAAAAATATATTTAGCAGTTTCTTGCTTTTCTATAGATGGAAAAATGATTTGATTGATGATTGAAGCATTCTTTTTATTTTTAGAGTAAAGTTCGTGATCATGCCAAACATTTTGGTCAACAAAAGCATAAATAGGTATATTTAATTCGCTGGCCTTGAAAACTTCTGCCTGAGTGACTGAGCATTTATTGATCAGGTCATCGAATTTAAAATTATCATTAATCAATTTATCAAAATTAATACTCTCGAAAGTTTCTTTTATTGCATCACCTCCAAATCTAGAACCAACAATTACAACAATTACATCAACACCTTGTACTTCATTAATACAACTAGTGTGAGTATGGTTACGATGATCATAAAGAAAGTCATTATAGTCACTCATTATAGGGTCATGGCCAAGATTATGGATAAAAGTTCTTAACTGGGTTCTGACTAGTGATAAATCGTAACAAGTAGAAGAGACAAAAACTTTTAGACCAGCCATGAAAAATCCTTTAATTTTATAGATGTTACATAAGAATATAATAGCTTACACAAATTGCTAAGTATATAATTGCTTAACCCCAAGAAATAAATAGAGTATTTTTCATGTACAGTATAGATAATTTGAAGAAAGATATTATTGATTTAACAGAAGAATTACGTACAAGAATTAGTTTTCAAGATGTCAAAAAGCAGTTTACTGCATTGAATTTTCCAAGTGCAAACGGCTGGGGGAAGCTACTTGAAAATTTTTCTAACTTTTCGGCTACAGGGTTTGGAGAAGAGTTAGAAGAGTTAAAAAAAAATTTAGGTAAGATTTTACGCTCCTATTTACTTTATACAGATAAATCCGTATCCATTTATCAACGCTCTGATTATTTAAATGTCATATATCAAAATTTAGATAAAAGTATTATGGCTAATCCTGAAGAACTCTGCTTTGAAAGTCATAATATTTTAGGCGATTTAGAGTTTTTTATTTATAAAACTACTCGAATCTTTTATGAGAAGGTGGAAATAGATGTAAATTTATTTGATGAAGAGTATGGAGATGTTCAACAAGCATACGCAATTAAAAGTGTGATGCATGAGTGTTATGATTCAATTATTTTCAATAAAAATAAAGGTTATATAGTTTTATCATTGGATCGTGCAGAAAGATCAAATACGGCAATCTTAAATAAAGCTCGTGCAAAATTAGTTCGAAAATTGAATGATAGTATTAGAGGTATTACATCTGAAGCCCGCTTAAGTGAAAGTGGGGATAATTTATTTCCAGCTATAGAAAGATTTTATCATGATGGTTCGGGAGAAGTTACGAGCCTAGCTTTTTTAACCTTATCTGGAACTAGCCATCATGAAAAATTACATAAAACTTGTCCAGATGTAAGACAGGCGGTTTATCATATAGCAGGTTCTTCAGCTACTCCTATTGAACCATATCGGATAAGTATTCGATATGATTTAAAGGGCCAACAGCCTGAGATTTTCTTATTAGGTTCTTTTAGAGCCATGAATAGTAGAGCCGCAAGACAATTATTCG
Source organism: Acinetobacter sp. RIT698 (assembly GCF_009668065.1). Classification (NCBI taxonomy): domain Bacteria; kingdom Pseudomonadati; phylum Pseudomonadota; class Gammaproteobacteria; order Moraxellales; family Moraxellaceae; genus Acinetobacter; species Acinetobacter sp. RIT698. Next base: position 5,374 of record NZ_WJYH01000069.1, on the reverse strand, counting down.
AGGCACAAATTCAAGGTGCTACTAATCGTAAGAGCTTTGAATTTTGTATCGATAAAATTATTAAGTTTATTCAAAGGTAAGCTTGATGAATCATGCCGTAGATGAATATATCGATAAAATTATAGGATCTCTAGATAGCTATCCGAATAATATTCCTATGGCGTGCTGTAATATTATTAATAAAATTTATGAACATGATGTTGCAGAGGTGAATTATTTAACTTTTGGAAGGTTATATGATTGGGCTGGAATTGAAAGTTATGATGAATTTAATACAGCTGTGTATTTATTAGTAGATCCGAAATTTAATGTTCTAGTGCAGCATTTTGAAGCATTTAACTTAAGAAAAAGTAGATACGAAGGTTTAGACGAAGATTTCATACATGAAGTTTTAACTACTGGAGATTATGTAGACCCATTTACTTTTGAGTCAATAACAGAAGAGAAATTTAATAGTCTAGTCAGTATATTTTTTGCTCCTAGTGTTGAGTTTAGGAAGAATTTGTATGGCTGATCAAGACTTAAAAATTTTAGAAGCTATGTGGACTCTTGGTGATCCGAAACTGAAAAAATTAATAAAAATTAGTACTGCTAACACCTATGAGAAATTTGTAAATTGTGTATATGATGAACTAGATGAAAGTTATAGCTTTTTATCTAGAAATAAAAACTTATATAAAGATTTCTCTGAAGACCAACTTACAGGAATAATTGTAGATAGACTTAAACAAAATTTTATTGCTCATCATGATGCAAGTGTTAATGGACATGTAGATTTTTCAGTAGAGAAGAATAATTTCTTATGGCTTGGGGAAGCTAAAATCTATAAAGGTCCAGCTTACATGTTAGAAGGCTTTTATCAATTAAATACTCGCTATGCAACGGGAGAACATGATGCCAATTGTGGTGGTATATTAATTTATAAGAAAATAAAGAAGAAGGTTACTTTGATTATGTCTGAATGGGAGGAAACTCTTGAAATACAGTCAGATATAGATCCTGAAAATTTAACTAACTTAAAATTTAGTAATTGTAAGAAGAATAAAATTTGTCGTTTTTCAACTCACGAACATCCTAGTATGGGGACTGGTTTAAGAGTAAGGCACATGCCGTTAGATTTATACTTTGACCCTCAAGATGGTGAAAAAGTTCCTAAAAAGTAAAATTACTTCTTAATTTTTTAATTAATTTTCTTGAATTTCCAATCCATCATCTGAGTGACCGAAATACGAGGTGTTAAAGATTGGAGCTCAGACATACAGTCAACCTGAAAAAGATAGAATTTGTAAAATTAATGAATATTAATTTTTTGTATTTGCTTAGAACCTAGATATGGCAGAGTTATATGAAATTTGCATAACTCCACCAATATGTTAAAGCTGTGCGAGTTAAAACTACAACAGCATACCACCAGAGGCTTCTATTCTCTGACCTGTGATCCAGTTAAATCCTTCACTAAAAATCGCAGCGATTGCTTTTCCAACATCATCAGCTTCACCAACACGGCCTAATGCCGTGATAGATGCGATCATCCCCTGAACTTGTTCACTATTGCGGACGGCACCGTCTCTAAAATCAGTCGCAATCGCACCGGGCGCAATCGTGTTGACACGAATCCCTTTGGAGGCGAATTCTTTTGCCATATAACGTGTCATGACTTCTACAGCACCTTTTGCCATTGCGTATGCAGCTGACCCAGGCATAGAAAAGCGTGTTAGACCAGAGGATATATTTACAATATGACCGCCATTTTCAATGAGTGGTAGCAATTTTTGAGTGAGAAAAAATGGACCTTTCACATGGATATTGAGCATATCGTCTAGATCATCAATACGGGTTTCTTCAATACTCTTATGTAAACCTGTCCCAGCATTATTGAGTAGGTAATCAAAACTTTCACGACCAAATTGCTCTTTTAATACGAAACTCAAGCTTTTTACCAAATCATCAAATAATGTGATATCTCGAATATCAGATTGAATAGCAAATGCTTTTTGACCTTTTTCTTTAATCTTTTCAACCACGTCTAGGGCGGCTTTTTCATTGCGATGATAAGTCAAAATGATGTCAATATTTTGCTCAGCGAGTTTAAGCGCTGCATCTCGACCTATTCCACGACTCCCTCCGGTGATGAATGCGATTTTATTCATGTACTGACCTCATATTATGCTGATTAACTGTTGATGAAATTAAAATACAGGAATTAATTATCTTGATAAATATAAGTAATCAGATAAGACTGTTCATAAATAATGAACAATTAGAGGTGATGTATGGATAAGATTGAGACGATGAAACGTTTTATCGCTGTTGTACAAAATGGTAGCTTTACCCGTGCTTCAGAACAGTTAAAGATTCCTAAGTCAGCAATCTCTATGTCAATCACTAAGCTTGAAGATCATTTAAAAACTCGTTTACTTTATCGGAATACAAGACAAGTTTCTCTTTCAGAAGCAGGTCAGCGCTATTATGTCGAATGCTTAAGATTATTGGATGAGTTAGAAGGCTTAGATAATCAATTTCAACAACAAAGTGAAGAACTCAGTGGTGTGATTAACATCGATATGCCTAGTCGGTTTTTTTCTAGCGTGGTGGCTCCCCATCTACCTGCATGGTTTCAACAATATCCTAAAACACAGATTAAACTTCTTGGGGTTGATTATCGTATTGATCCTATCAAGGAACGAGTAGATTGCGTAATCCGTGGCGGTCAGCTTGAAAACAGTAATTTAATAGGACGCCATTTGGGTATTATGGAAATGGTTAATTGTATTAGTCCCAACTATGCGGAACATTACGGTATACCAACATCATTAGAGGATCTTAAAAATCATTATATTGTTGATTATTCGCATGCGGACACCCAGTCGCAAAATGCTTTTGAATACAATCAAAATAATCAAACCTACCTTGTACCAACTCCGAGTCTAATCAGTGTCGGCACAACGGATGCCTATTTAGCTGCAGGTTTAAATGGATTAGGGATCATTCAAATTCCGAGAATTGGTGTTAGACAACAATTGGCAAATGGTGACCTTATTGAAGTATTAACAGCGTTTACCTGTGCGCCAATGTCTGTGTCGGTTTTATATGAATCGCGAAACAATCAACCCCGAAGACTAAGTGAATTTATTAATTGGTTGATTCTTTTATTCAAAAAAATGAATCACAATACATTGTAGTTTCACTGAATTACCCTTATGTCGTTTATGCGCAATGTGTAGTCATTGCTCAATTTTGTTTAGGTTTAATATAGCCAAAGGCAGCTTCTTTGAGCTCCCTATCATTTCATACAAAATACTGACGGAATAAAGCTGCTGCCAATATTCCTGCTGCAATCGCCAACAGTGGTTTTTTAAGCAGTAGCATAACGATCAATGTTGTCAGTAACGCCAAACGAGCGCCATGATCACCTTCAACCGCAATAGGGGCCAAAAGTGCAACCAGTACCGATCCTGACATTGCATTAATGAATCGTTGCACACGATCGCTAATAGGTACATAAGACATAATTAAAACACCACCCCAGCGAGTGGCTAATGTCACAATGGCCATAATAAAAATAATAATTAATGGATAAGTGGTGCTAATCTCTAGGTTCATAGCTGTTTCTCTTTCCAGAAAATTCCGACAATTCCGCCAAATAAGGCACCCACAACGACATGACTATTTTCTGGTAAGTACCAATAAGCCAATAATGAGCTACAGGCTGCGATTGTCCAGATGATGAGTATTCTGAGATTTTTTTGCCCGCCCACAACCATCGCCAGTAGAAAACAAGCCATGACCATATCTAATCCCAGCAATGCAGGATGATGAATGACATTACCAAAATAGAACCCCAGTCCTGTGCCTAAAACCCACGCGAGCCAAAGCGCAATGCCTCCTCCAAACAATAAGCCCATCCCTGATTCACCACGATTAAATGCTTGTAGTGAGAGTGCCCAATTGGCATCAGAAATAACCAGCAAGATACTGTATCGTTTGATGGGAGGCAGGTGGCGTAACCAAGGATAAAGAGATGCGCCCATTAAAAGATGCCGAGCATTGATAAAGAAAACTGTGACTATTAAGGGAATCAGTGATATTTGCGCGCCCCATAGTTCTAAAGTCGCAAATTGAGATGCTCCTGCAAAAACAAAGCTACTCATTAACATGATAGAGCTATTGTCTAGTCCTGTTTGCGTTGCAGCTAAGCCGAAAGCAGCCCCAAAAATCACCACGAAAGATGAAATTGGAAGAAGGCTTTTAAAGCCTGACCAAATTTGGGAATAACTTAAACTGTAAATATCTGGGTCAACATTCGACAAAATAATTTCCTTATCTTTTTAAATTTTCTAGTGAGCTATATACCTAATGATCGCTGATGAAAATTAGGGGGAAATTTCCTTCTTTTCTTAATAAATTATGGACTTAGAAAGTTAGAATGAAAAGCGCATAATTCTTACATATACTATTCGAAAATCGAATAATTTGGTGAAATCATGAATCTACAAAATCTACAGATTGATTGGTTAAAATGTTTTGTCGCAGTTGTTGATACAGGTTCTCTTTCAAATGCAGCACCTGAGCTATACCGTTCACAGTCTGCTGTCAGTATGCAGTTAAAAAAATTGGAAGGCGCTTTAAAATGCCAACTTTTAATTCGAACGCATAGACAAATTCAACTTACTTCTGAAGGGCAACTTCTTTTAGGTTATGCAAGACGGATACTTGATCTACATCATGAAACACAAATGGCTTTTAATGGAGAAGAGTTAACCGGTCGGATTAGACTTGGCGTACCCGATGATTATGCTGCTAAATATTTAACGCCAGTGCTTAAGCGTTTTGCACCACGTTATAGCGGCGTTGAAATAGAATTTATTTGTGAACAATCGACTTCATTGATCCCACGTATAGAAAATGGCGAGATTGATTTAGCATTGATTTCAAGGGATAACCCCCGTCAAGGCACTTTATTGTTTCATGAGCCAATGGTGTGGGTAGGTTCTCCCCAATTTGAATTATGGCGTGAAGATCCGATACCTATTGCTGTTTATGAAAGTACCAGTTTAGCCAAAAAAAGTGCGATCAATTCGCTTGCATTGCAAGGTCGCCGTTATCGTGTTGTTTATAATAGTTCAAGTTTAATCGGGCAAATTGCAGCAGTTGAAAGTGGTTTAGCCGTCGCAGTTTTCACACAATGTAGCGCGCCTCAGCATTTAGAAATTTTAGGAGCAGAGCACGGACTAGGCCCATTAGCACCCATGGAAGCATCTGTATATAGAAGTAGAGCCTCGCTTAATTCAAAAGCGGTCGATCATTTATATGAGCTGTTAATTAAGACATTAAGGCAATCCATTACCTATTAAGCAGGTTTTAATCAGATATT
>NZ_WJYH01000068.1:0-18673 GCF_009668065.1 Acinetobacter sp. RIT698 | reverse complement strand
TCTTTATGATTAATCAAATGTTTCTCTAATGTTTTATCATCTAATAATAATGATTCTATAAACGTTAGATTATTTTCTTTATCTTTAATTTTATTGATAAATTCAGTTTCCTTTAGCAAAAAAACATTTTTAAGTTTTTGTTTCTTATATTGATTTCTTAGCTCATTTAGTCTCAGAGTTTCATTATAGCTAAATGCTTTTTTTGTAGATTTATTTGCATCAACTTCTAAATATTGACATTTGAGTAAGACTCTTAACCCTACATACATAAGCTGTTTACAACGTTTAGCTCTATAACGTTGATTAAGCCCCATTTTTTCCCAAAAGTGTTTTGCTTGCCAATTGATGATTTCATTATCCATAAAGATTTTCAAAAAATCATCATACAAAGGTAAGTTGACGGATTTTGGCATTTTAAGCTTCTATAAAATAAATGAGGATTATAGTCCGTGGATATATAGTCCTCAATTGGTGATATTTCTATTTTTTGAGCATTTAGTTTCAAATGACAGATTTATCATTAAAAATTGGCCAATTAATTCGTGCAAAGCGAGTCGAAAAAAAGTTAACGCAAGAAAAACTTTCGCTACAATGTGGAATAGACCGTAGTTATATGGGGCGTATTGAACGCGGTGAAGTGAATATTACTGTTGAAAAGTTATATGAAATTGCCATGGAGTTAGAGGTTGAAGTGCAAGAACTACTCCCATAAGTAATAATTATTCTTAAGTAAATGAATGAGAGAATTTTAATATGCCAAAAAGCTTTGATTTAGAAGAAGAAAAAAGAAATGAATTAGGTAAGAAAATGGTGGAAGACCTGATGATAATTGCGGAATTGGAGCAAAGACCGATTAAGCATTTTAAAGCTAATAAAAATGGAATCTTTTATGAGGTACACGTAGATTATAAGGATCATTACAGTTCTACAAAATAGTTAGCTTCGATGGCACGCCAAACCTTGTCGCATCTTATTATTTCCGCATAGTTTTCCCTTTATAAATCCGACCTAATACTCTCAAAGAAATTTGAGAGTCATTGGTGTGATTACAGGCTAAATTAACCAGATCTGGAACTCTTTTTGGAGTGGTGGTATTTCCAATCCTTTAGAAGTCATGGAACAAATACTTATCTACTGTTTTATCCACCGATTAGAGGGCCATTGAGGTGCAGCTTGCGCCTGCCCGAACTCGCCAAACTTTGAAAATATATGCGTATTAAAAATGCTTTTGATCTCGGGAAAAGTCGCCAGTTGCCAGATTAAGACTTTCTAAAATAAAAGAGAAAGTACCAATGAGCCTAGAAATAGCTCAAGTTAGGATTGATGCTTTGGAGACTAAGAATATTAGATTGGAAAAAGAAAATTCAATGGTTTTAGAGCAGTTTGTGGTGTGGCAATACAATGCTCATATATATGGTGTGCGTATTGATCAATTAAATGAGCCAATGGGTATGAAAAACTCAGATTAATTAAGGAAAGTTAACAGAAAAATTGGTTTGTAAGTTTTCCACTTGAAATAAACATGCAGGCGCTTCAATTAAAAATAATAGTTTATTTTAACTTGTGAGTTTAAACATATTGAATTTATCTACTGAACCTATCCCAACTACAATTTCACCAGTGTTTAGCTAGTCGTAGTATTTCACATGTGGAAAAGTTTATATTTTGCGAGTAGATTAGTAACTAATTACTTTTAAGAGTAGTTCACTGATTTAACTATAGAAAATATCGAGAATATCTTATATAAACATACTCAGTGTGGTGGAGGACTGAAGATGATCAGATGTTTTTGCACTTGGCTGTTGAACTCTGGGGCATCTCGCTTATATATGAAGAGTCATTCTGAACCAAGCACTATTCGATAAACTAATGATCTTGTGCGATACACTCAAATTACCAACCCTAGCAACAAATCGCTGAAGTGCTAGTTGAACAAGCTGTAGAATACTCAAAGAAAAGGAAAATACTGAGATATGTATATATCAAACATTAAAATTAAGAATTTCAGAAACTTTAAAGAACAAGAAATAATCTTTAATGATGGTGTCAATGTCATTATTGGACACAATAATGCAGGAAAAACAAACCTCCTTAAGGCACTTTCCTTAGTAATAAATCAAGATGTGAGCAAAAGGCTCGATGTTGATGATTTTAATAAAAATACGACATTTGCAGAGTTAAAAAATACTCCACCGAAAATAAGTATTGAAGTTACGATCAAAAAAGGACGCCACGAGGAAGTGGACGATTTGGTCATGGTTGCAAATTGGCTTACGAAACTTGATACAGAATTTGAAGCCAAACTTACATATGAATTCTTTCTTCCTGAGAAAGAAAAGAACAAATACGATCAGGCAATGGTAGCGATAGATGACGCTGATCCTTATGCCAGAGATGTAGCATGGAAAGTCATCCAGAATGATTTCATTAGGTTATACACCTATAAAGTATGGGGCGGTAATTTAGCCAACCAAACTGTCGCTGATAGCGAGTCTTTAAGTAAATTCGACTTCCAATTCTTAGATGCAATTCGTGATGTTGAGCGTGACATGTTGACTGGTAAAAATACCTTATTACGTAATGTATTCGATTTTTTCATGGACTATGAAATTAAGTCAGATAAGACCAAAACAAAAGAGGACATAGAAAGAGAGATTAAGAGTAAAAAGGATTCTTTTGTATCGCGTGCTGATAATTTGATCCAAGCTCTACAAGGACGCATGGAGAAAGGGAAAGAGCAAATTCTGTCGTACGCAAATGAAACTGGAGCCTCATTTAATAATGCAACTCCAAATTTCGATGGCAGTATTTCTGATGTAGAAATGTTTTCATTTTTAAGACTGGTTATAGAATATCAAACAGGCATAAAGGTGCCCGCCACACATAACGGATTAGGCTATAACAACCTTATTTTTATGTCCTTACTACTAGCAAAAATGCAAGTGAATTCCGATGGGTCATACATGGGAAGCAATGCCAAAGTATTTGCAACTTTAGTAATCGAAGAACCAGAGGCTCATTTACACCCAGCAATGCAGTATAAATTTCTTAAATTTTTAAAAAATAATAAAAATGCTCGTAAAGTTAGACAAATCTTTGTGACCACACATTCTACTCATATTACTTCAGCTGTTTCACTAGATGAAATCATTTGTCTACATAATGAAAATGGCGAGGTGAAGGTAGGCTATCCAAGTAAGGTGTTTCCCTCTGATGGAAAAAGTCTAAAATATGTTCAACGTTTTTTAGATGCTACTAAATCAGATATGTTATTCGCCCAAAAGGTTTTATTTGTAGAGGGACTCGCAGAACAGCTTTTGATGTCAGTTTTCGCGCAATACCTTGATAAATCCTTAGAGGACAGTCACGTTGCTGTGATTAATGTAGGTGGGCGATATTTTGATCACTTTTTGCACATGTTCGATAGTACAAAGTCAAATACAATTCTAAAAAAAATTGTTTGCATAACTGACATTGATCCTGAATATAAAAAACATCCTGTAGCTCCTATAGATCCAGATGAAGAAGATGAAAGTAAACATTTTAAGAAATGTTACCCATTTGAATTTAATGCAAATACAGCTGAATATGCATATCAACAGAATTTAACACCAGCTACATATAGTGCCCACGTAAATATATCATTTTATAGTCAAGACTCTACTTATGGGAAAACATTAGAGTATGAATTGGTTCGTTGTAATCCTACATTAGAATTGTTAGTCACAGGCGTTATGAAAAATCAGTCAGAAATTAAGAGACTAATGAAAGCAAATCGTGATGGGAAAGGTTTAGACGATATAACTAATCTAATGAAAGCTAGTGAGGAAAATACACGTATTAAGAATGGTATAAATACGAATACAACTTGGAACGAGAAGGATAAAAAAGAGGCGGTAATTGCCTCTCGATACCTAAACTCGGTCGGCAAAGGCGAAAACGCCTTAGAGTTATCTAGAATTCTTTTGGAAAATTTAGAGAAAAAAGGAACTGCTGAGTATCAAGAATTTAATGTTCCAAGCTACATTGCGGAGGCAATCGAATCCTTATGCCAGTAAATGCAATTACTTCAAACACAAAACTGCAAAATATTGAACAGCATTTCAAGGTATTAGCAGGTCCAGGGGCAGGAAAGACACATTGGCTAGTTGAGCATATAAAAAATGTGCTTCACAATTCAAATCGATTAGGGAAGATAAGAAAAGTCGCTTGTACTACATATACTAATATTGCAGTAGAGACAATTTTAAAGCGATTGGGCACATCAGTTGAACATGTAGATGTTTCAACGATTCATAGCTTTTTATATAGAAATATAGTTAAGCCATATGCAAATTTAATTGCCCATGAATATGCACTAAATGTAGCAAAACTTGATGGCCATGATGAACTTTATATTTCATACGGTAAAGTTAATAAATGGCTAACAACTACTAATCAGAAATATTTATTGTCATCCCCCAATAATTTCAAAAGTATTACTGATGCTTTGGATGATCTTCAATGGCAATTTGATGATCAAAGAAACCTTATTCTTAAGCCTAGAAAACCTTGGTTAGGAAAAATCAACAAAAATGTTTCAATAAGAAACGCAAGCTATATCGAATATAGAAAAATATATTGGAATGAAGGTGCTATTCATCATGATGATGTACTTTTTTTTAGTCATCAAATTATTGAAAGATACCCCTTTGTACTCAAAGTTTTACGATCAAAGTTTCCATATTTTTTTATTGATGAGTTTCAGGATTGCAATCCAATTCAATTGGCAATTATTACAAAAATTGGAAATGAAGAAACTATTATTGGTGTTATTGGCGACCAAGCACAATCTATTTATGAGTTTCAAGGCGCTGAGCAAGGACAACTTCACTCATTCAATTTAATAAATATGCAAGAGTATGAAATTGCAAATAATAAAAGAAGTACCATTGAAATTGTTAGTTTTTTAAATAGTTTGAGGACTGACATAATTCAACATCCCGATAGCCAACGAAATGTATCCAGTCCGCAACTTTTTATTGGAGATATGAGTTTGTGTGTACAAAGAGCCAGTTCAATTTGTGTATATGAAAAATTAAATACCCTTTCTAGAAATAACATTACTTCTAATGCTCTGAAAATTCAGATTGGTGCACAGGGTTTAGATATGTATCTTTTTGATAAATTATCTGTGGACGGTACATCTGAGAGACGTAACTTATTAAGCCGAAGCGTAAAAGCTATCGAACTTACTAGAGAGAAAAAATTCAAAGATGCAATCAAAGAGATAAGAAAGTCATTCATAGATGAGGGCGACAGTGTTTCTAAATCTTTAAAGTATTTATCCGATCTTCTAAGGGAATATGATAGCTTTAAAGATTTAACCTTGACTAATTTTGTAGATGTAATCAGACGCTTATCAAATAAAAATGTTGCTAGATTAATGCGCGGAAATGCAAAGAATTTTTATGATACCTATAGTTATAAGCAATTAGCCCTATGCGTAAGTATTCCCGAAGATATGAGTCTACATAAAACAATCCATAAATCTAAAGGGGATGAATTTGATAACGTACTATTGGTATTAGATTCGGAAAGAGATTTGGAGTTTATTCTAAATCCAGATTTGGTAAGTAATGAAGAACATAGGATCAATTACGTAGCTGTCAGCCGAGCCAAGAATCGACTTTTTATATCTGTTCCAACAGTATCAACTTCAAATCGAGCATTATTGGTAGGTAAGCTCGACATTACAGATTGCGTTCTTAATGAGCCTTGAATAGCCACTGAGAATGTAGATAGGCAGTGCTTGAATATTCGATATTGTGACCTTTTTTATATTAAGTTGATTAGTTCCGACTTGATTTGCACTTGACTTTAAATGATGAGGGTTTTCGCCTGCTCCAAGATGTAGTGATAACATTAGTGATCCTAGACACTATCGTGGAAAGTACTTCCCTCTAAATTCTTAAAATATTTCTGTTCAAAAGCCTCTGGGCTTAACCAATCGTTGGCAGAATGTCTTCTGATTCGATTGTAGTAAACTTCAATATATTCAAACAAGACCGAATTTTCATCTTTTCTTGTAAAGAATACACTGTCATGTACTACATGTCCTTTCAGCGTATGGAAGAAGCTCTCAGTCACTTCATTATCCCAACAATTGCCTCTACGAGACATACTTTGGATTGCTCTATTAGTGAGTAATGCAGTTCTAAAATCACGACTACAGTACTGCGAGCCTTGATCCGAATGGATCATCACGCCTATTGGATAGCCTTGACGTGCAAGAGCATAGTTCAATGCGCCACATACGAGAACAACAATAGTCTATTTTTGTGATTTATATATTATTTACTAGTATTTTTTATTTTGAATAACCCTTATAAGAATAAAAAAGATCCCTAAAAGGGATCTTTTTTATATGTTTTATATATATTACTTAACTAGTAATAACTTAAGGTGCTTTTTTAAACGACTGATGCTTGCTCAATAAATCATCAATAGTACAGTCACTTACAGCTTTTGATTATTTCGCGTTTGGACGTACCATTTTTTCAGGTTGTACCACTTCATCAAACTGTTCAGCCGTGACAAAGCCAAGTTCTATCGCGACTTCTTTTAAAGTCTTATCTTCTTTATAAGCCGTTTTGGCAACTTTAGCGGCATTTTCATAACCAATCACAGGATTCAGTGCTGTTACCAACATCAATGAATTATGTAAGAAGTAATCAATTTTTTCACGATTTGGTTCAATCCCTACAGCACAGTGTTCATCGAAGCTGTTACATGCATCGCCAAGCAATTGAATCGACTGAACAAGATTATATGCAATCACAGGCATATAAACATTCAGTTCAAAATTCCCCGCTGCACCTGCAAAGTTAATCGTGGTGTCATTCCCCATCACTTGCGCAACCACCATGGTCATTGCTTCACATTGGGTTGGGTTGACTTTACCAGGCATGATGCTTGAACCAGGTTCATTCTCAGGAATACGCAACTCGCCCAAGCCACAACGTGGTCCACTTGCTAACCAACGTATATCATTGGCAATTTTATTTAAACTCGCAGCTAAGGTTTTCAATGAACCAGAAGCAAATACAGCAGCATCACGACCAGCAAGTGCTTCAAACTTATTGGGATTACTGATAAATGGTAACCCCGTCAGTTTGGCTAATTCTTCCGCTGCTTTGTCTGCATATTCAGGATGCGCATTTAAACCTGTACCAACAGCTGTACCACCAAGTGGTAACTCATAGAGCCACACCAAAGCCTGTTGTAAACGTTTTAGTCCATGATCCAGCTGTGAAACATAGCCACTGAATTCCTGACCTAATGTAAGCGGTGTTGCATCCTGTAAATGAGTCCGACCAATCTTAACAATATCGTCAAACGCTTCAGATTTGCGATGTAAAGTGTCTCGTAAACGTTTTACTGCTGGAATAAGCAACTCATTGATTTGTACCGCAGCAGCCACATGAATCGCTGTTGGAAATGAATCATTGGTAGATTGCGCACGATTGACATGATCATTCGGATGCACCGGCTTTTGCGAACCTAATGGATTACCTAATTTTTGATTGGCAATATTGGCAATGACTTCATTACAGTTCATATTACTTTGCGTACCTGAACCTGTTTGCCAAACCACCAAAGGAAATTGTGAATCCCATTTGCCTGAAATTACTTCATCGGCAGCATCGACAATATACTGTGACAGATCATGCGGAATTTGGTTTAAGCTGGCATTGGTTATTGCCGCTGCTTTTTTAACCAGACCCATCGCTCGAATCATCGCGCGTGGCATATGTTCTGTACCAATTTTAAAATTTTCTACGCTTCGCTGAGTTTGTGCGCCCCACATTGCTTCGCTTGGGACTTCAACATCGCCCATTGTGTCATGTTCAATACGTGTTTGCATTTTCAACCTCTTCTTTATCCATATCTTATTTTCAAGTTAAAGCTTGTTTTGACAACATCTGCGTAAAAACACCAGCTTCAGCGAAGCGATTATGCTAAACAAATCAACCAAACATGTAAATGATAATTATTTACAATAATCATCTATTCTGGATTTTTATCGGTTGTTTAAGGTATTTTGATAAAAACGCCATTCATCTTCAATCATTTGTTTAAGCGAGCGCTGTGCTTTCCATTTTAAAAGCTCAAATGCTTTTTGGCTGGTAGATGCAACCTGATCCAGTTCATCTAATTTATACACCGCATCAATTTGATGGATTTGACTCGCCGTAACCTCTTCGATCAAGTGGATCAGGTTTTGTATCGAACAGACAGGACCTGCAATATCAAAACTTTGATAAACATTACCCTGCTCATGTAGCCAAAGAATAGTTGATTTAATTGCTTCACATACGTCAAGAACATGCACAAAGCTACGCTCAGTCGTTTTATCCTCAGTCTCTGAATTACGTTGTACTTCAATTAGATCACGTTGTTGAGCCGCAACTTGTAAAGCCAAAGGAACAACATTTTTAGGTAGTGGTGCAACAAACTCACCCAAGACACCATGCTCAAATGCACCGACGACATTTGAAACCCTTAAAATGGCAATTTTCCATTCTTCATCAGTTTTGAATGTGTCTTTAATGATTTCTTCAATCATTTGCTGAGATTTTATATAAGGATTAGGGTAACTATAATTAAATGCGGTTTGTTCATTCAGCTCTAAACTTGATTGCGCATAAACCATAAGGCTAGAAAGATGTACCAAATTTCTGACACCGGTACGCTGCATCGCGCGTAATAAACTCATAATACAACTGAGATTGTCATTATAATATTCAAGTGGTTTTAGATTTGACTCTTCAATGGACTTAAATCCCGCACAATGCACAACGGTATCTATTGAATATTGTTCAAATACTTTATTTAAAGCGGGAGTATTACGAATATCAATTTTGACAAAGGGAATATACATTCCTGTAATAAATTCTAAGCGCTCTAAGCATTGCAGATTGGCATTGGCTAGATTATCCACAATGACGACCGCTTGCCCTTGAGCTAGCAAACTTAAAACCACATGCGAGCCTATAAAGCCTAAACCACCAGTCACTAAAATCATTGTATAGATACTCCTTTTAAAAATCAATTACTTGCATCATATCGGTGTTTATTTGGTGCTTTCATCAACTTATCCACAAGCCAGAAAAACTAAAACCAACTGAATTATCCTTGGCTTATTAACCTACAAGATCATTAATTTAATCTTACCGCCTTACAAATATAGTGTGTGTTGCAGTTCAGTTATGGTTAGAAATAGAAAATTCACATTTCATTCACTTTTTCAATTTATCCTTTTCTATTGGAAAAATAGCCGTAATCCAATGGTTTTATTTTTGTAATATTTTGCCACTTAAGTTTAATCACAAATATTCATAAAAACAACTGCTTATTGAATTAAAAAAGTTTGGCCATTCTTGGGGCTAAGCTTGGCCAAAGTAATATTTTGCACATAGTGTCATGTGTATAGTTATTTTCAAGGTCACTCCTTAACCAATCTTTCTGCATCAGCAGCATGTCCATTAGCTACTTAGCAATAATTAGCAGGCTATTTTTGGTCTATTATGGGTCTACTTTTTTCAACAACTTCCGTATACGAATTCTAGTCGAGCATTATCATTTAATGAGCAAAGAATATATAAAATTTTAATTTATTCTAATAACTTTTTATGCAGCATAATAAACAAAATATGTTGAGTATATAACATGAATATAACTTTGCTCATATCCTCTTTAACCACCAAGAATACATCTACACGCATGAGAGTATGGCGAGCTCTTAAAGCAAGTGGTGCTGCTACCCTTAGGGATGGAGTTTACTTACTACCTCTATCTAATAATGAAAAGTTTAAACCAATTGTTAATGATGTAATTTCAGAACAAGGAGTCGCATATGTATTTCACACACAATCACCTTTAAATCTTGAACTCGAACATATTTTCAACCGTAAACAAGAATATGATGTTCTTCTTAAACAACTCAATGCATTAAAAGATCTTCAAGCAAAAAGTGATAAAAAAGAACTGCTCAAGCAAGTTCGAAAGTTAAGAAAAAGTATCGATGCAGTTGTGGAAATTGACTATTACCCAGATGCTGCTCAAGCACTGGTATTAAATGAACTTTCCTTATTAGAACTTTCAATTGCACGTCTAGGAGAATTGAATGAACCTCAAGCAGTTCAAGCTCATATCCAACTTTTAGACAAAACTAATTATCAGAATAGAACATGGGCAACTCGTGAAAGACCTTGGATAGATCGTCTAGCCTCTGCATGGCTAATAAAGACTTTTATTGACTCTACACCAACTTTCATTTGGTTAAAAACGCCAAGTGACTGCCCAGATGAAGCATTAGGATTTGATTTTGATGGTGCAACCTTTAGCCACATAAATCGTTGGGTGACCTTCGAAGTTCTTTTACATAGTTTTAATCTAGAAACACCCACATTAAAGAAAATCGCTGAAATTGTTCATTACCTAGATGTGGGTGGTATAGAGCCACCCGAAGCAATAGGTATTGAAAGAGTTATTCAAGGAATTCGAAGTCAGATAAATGATGATGAACAACTATTTGCATTATCGAATCACATTTTCGATGGCTTATATGCCAACCTATCAAGAGAATAATCATGGAACAAGAACTTATTATTCAACCAGAACAAGAAATAGAGTCAGTTTCATTTTGGCAAGCATTCCTATTCTGGCTTAAATTGGGGTTCATTAGTTTTGGTGGACCAGCAGGTCAAATTGCTGTCATGCACCAAGAACTCGTTGAACAAAAGCGCTGGATCTCTGAGAAACGTTTTTTACATGCCTTAAATTACTGCATGTTATTACCTGGACCTGAAGCACAACAATTAGCTACATATATAGGTTGGTTAATGCATAAGACTAAAGGGGGGATCATCGCTGGTGTTCTATTTGTTTTACCATCATTATTTATCCTGATTGCCCTTTCATGGATCTATGTAAAATTTGGGAATGTTCCAATCATTGCCGGAATTTTTTATGGGATTAAGCCTGCTGTTGTAGCTATCGTTTTTCATGCGACATATCGAATTGGCAGCCGATCATTAAAGAATAATTTTTTATGGACAATTGCCGTACTTGCTTTCGTTGCTATTTTTTTCTTTAATTTACCATTCCCTGTAATAGTTCTGACAGCTGCAATTATTGGATACTTAGCAAGTAAAAAATACCCACACTTTTTTAAGACTGCAGGTTCTCATCAACAAAGTAAGAAAGATTACGGCCCTGCATTAATTGATGATGACACACCAACTCCAGAGCATGCCTTATTTAGTTGGAAACACTTTGGAAAAATATTATTTATTGGTGCAATTTTATGGATTACACCAATTATCGTTTTGATTCTAAGTCTCGGATGGGATCACTCTTATACACAAATGGCTTGGTTCTTTACTAAGGCTGCTTTGTTAACGTTCGGTGGTGCTTATGCTGTATTACCTTACGTATATCAAGGAGCTGTAAACTATTATGGTTGGTTGAGCCCGACACAAATGATAGATGGACTAGCACTTGGTGAAAGTACACCAGGCCCTCTAATTATGGTTGTTGCCTTTGTTGGATTTTTAGGTGGCTTTAATCAAGCATTATTAGGAAGTGATCATGTATTTTTGGCAGGTGCTTTTGGTGCTGTAATTGTTACTTGGTTTACGTTTCTCTTCTCTTTCATTTTTATTCTAGCTGGGGCTCCAATTATCGAGTCTACACACAACGAATTAAAATATACAGCTCCTTTAACAGCAATTACTGCTGCAGTGGTAGGAGTAATATTAAATCTCGCGCTTTTCTTTAGTTATCATGTTTTATGGCCAAATGGATTTAACCATTCTCTCGAATTTACAGCATTTTTTATTGCAATTTGCGCTTTAATAGCCTTATTTTACTTTGAGGTTAAAGTGATTTACGTTCTGTTGGTATCAGCAACACTTGGGCTGATTTTCTACATCAATATCTAGTCATAATGGAGATTTCTCACTTTATACCAGAAATACTTTAATTGCCCTCACTCAGAGGGCCATGCTTCATCTAATTTTTCTTTATCAATTCGCTCTGCATCAGCTCGTTCTAACTTATTTATATTCCTAAACGATAAATAGGTGTAGGTCAAATATCCAACACCAAACCGCTTTATCCATAATGACGAACATAGTAGTTATCAAATTCACTACTTTCCACGAATTGAAAACCATGACGAATATAAAATCGATTTGAAGCACTCTCTTTTAGAGCTCCTACTTTCAAAGACAGGCCAAGTGCGTCCACCTCCATGAAGATATGACGAAGAACTACTGAACCTATGCCCATACCTTGTGCACCTGGTTTAATATAGAGATGGTCAAGTAACATTCCATCGATATAAGGTTTAATAACCACAAAACCTACACGCTCGCCGGAAGCTTCTATATAGCGAGTAAACTCAGGAGTAAAGCCTTCTCGAAAACGTTCTCGGACACGTATGGGATCAAAGCGACCAAGACGCTCAAGACTTTCAAACATTGCTTCAATTCGAATAGCGACAAGCGCTTCGAAATCACTAAATTGAGTCTTAACAAGTGTAACAGCGCTCTTATTTAGCGAATAAAATTTAAGATCAGACAATTACTCTTTATCCCAATGATTTAAAAGATTATACAAAATAAAAAGTTTAACTCTCACTTAAGAGCTTTACTCTTCGCATCATTAAAAGTACTACAATCATTGTATTTCGCAACAGTATCAATGATCCAAAATGTGATTTCTTTATCCTGCCCCGACTCAAGTTTTAAGAGTTTAGGGCAAGGTACAATCAAATTAGCTGGAATCGTCGGGGATAAGTGAGTTGATGATGCGCAGGCCGTCAGAATCAATGCAAACGTTGCTATAAACAGGACGATCAACGATCTTTTGCACTTCACGTATTTTGGTTTTTGTGATGACACGTTGTTCTGGCTTAAGAAAGAAGAAAAAAAGAGCAGCTCAATTGACAAGCTTAATAGTTATGTAATCAGTTATGCAAAAAATGCATAGTAATATTAAAAAATGCATTAGATGTTTGAGATACATCACATTAACTTTGATCTGCGAATTAATTATGTAGTTTATGTTGATAGTTTTCACATTAAATCGCAGAGATCAACAGCGCAAAATATTAATAATTAAGGATATTTAATGGACTTAGTGCTTAATCCAACATATACACTCATGTTAGCAGTATTGGTTTTATATACAGGCCGTATTTTAAACAAACATATCCCTTTTTTGACAAAATACAACATTCCAGAACCCGTGGCAGGTGGATTAGTTGGAGCAATTATTTTTTACATAATCCATCAACTTATGGGATACACAATCTCAATAAATAAGCCTATGCAGGATACATTTATGTTGATGTTTTTTGCATCCATTGGATTGAGTGCTAATTTCGCAAAGTTAAAAGAAGGTGGAAAACCTTTAGTTATTTTCCTTATTGCAATTTCATTCTTTGTTTTAGTACAAAATGGCGTAGGCATGGCTGTCGCTAAAATGGTTGGCTTAGATCCTCTTATGGGTGTCATTGCTGGTTCAATTGCTCTAATTGGTGGTTTGGGGACAGCTGGTGCTTGGGGACCGATTTTTGAATCAAAATATGCCGTTGAAGGTGCATTACCAATGGGAATTGCAAGTGCCACATTTGGGATGGTAGTAGGGGGCCTAATGGGTGGACCGCTAGCAAGGTATTTAATAAGCAAGCATCAATTAGCTTCTCCCTTAAATAGTGAAGTTCGCCAGGAAAATAAAAGCGCACCACTAACAGATAGTGAATATGTGTTTGAAGCTCCGCAAAAAGTTCGCCTCATTACTGCAGACAACGCTATTATAACCTTAGGAATGTTTGCTTTTGCTTTGGCTTTTGCAGAGATTATGAAAAACTTAACTATTGGTACAGCTTTTGAATTGCCTACATTTGTATGGGCTTTAGGTGGTGGTATTTTACTTCGTAACGTGACTGAATCTGGCTTTAAACAACCAATTTTTGATCGTTCAATAGACGTATTTGGCAATACTGCGCTTGCTCTATTTTTGGCGATGGCTTTGGTCTCATTGAAACTTTGGCAATTAGCAGATTTAGCTGTTCCAATGATTATATTGTTAATTGCTCAATCCCTTACTATGTGGTTATTTGCGGTTTATGTATCTTTTCGAGTTATGGGAAAAAACTACGATTCAGCCGTTTTAGCTTCAGGTTTGTGTGGTTTTGGAATGGGAGCTACCCCTAATGCAATCGCAAATATGCAGGCAATTACTAATATGTATGGTCCATCACATAAAGCATTCTTGATTGTGCCTTTGGTCGGTGCCTTCTTTATTGACTTAGTCAATGTGGTTGTAATTCAAGGTATTTTAAAATTTTTTGGTTAATATATCTAGCCCTCACTCCGAGGGCCACTCCTCCATCAATCTTTCTTCATCAGCTGCATGTCCATCAGCTTTTTTTGCCACTTCTTAATATTGAAGAATAGCTACCAATAAGTTGATGAACAAACAATGCTATTGGTAGTAATAAAATATATGTAAGATTAGCCTCTTAGACTATCTTTTAAATATTCAATAACTTGAATTACTTTTGCTGAATTATAGCTACGATTTTGTATTACAGCCCATACATTTACATTGCCCATATGCCAATTTGGTAATATGCGCACAAGCTTACCTTCATGAACTGAATCTTTAACTTCAAAAGAGCTTAGTATCGATATTCCATATCCCTGTTCACACATTTGCTTAAGGATTAAAATATTATTAATAACGATTTTCGGTTTTCTCCCCAAGGATATATTTAAATGCTTATTTCCATTAAAAAAATTCATTTTGATTGATGCAGTATTATTAAAATTTAAATGTAACCATTCATAGTCTATAAGTTCATAAGGATGAGTAGGCAAACCATGTTCTTTTATCCAGTTAGGTGCAACATATAAACCCATTTGCATTTCTGAAATTTTAAACGCTACATAAGATGAATCTGGCATTTCACCAACTCTTATAGCTAAATCGATTCTTTGTTCGATTAGATCTATATATTCGTCATGAACTTGGATATTTATACTCATTAAAGGAAATTTTTGCGCCCATTCTCCCAAGCCAGTCATGAAATACGTAGCTAAACCTACTGGTGCAGCAATACGTAGCTCTCCAAAAGGGATTTCCACCTCTGATTCTAAAATATTTTGTGCATTTTCAGCTGCCGTACTTAACTGCTGACAATAAAAATAATAACGCTCCCCTACTTCAGTTAAAGTTAATTTCCTTGTCGATCTATGTAATAAAGTTATGCCACTATGGCGTTCTAAATATCGAATTTGTTGACTAACAGCTGAAGGTGACATTTCTAACAATCTTGCAGCTGCACTCATTGAACCTTGTTCAACAACCTTACTGAAAATTACCATTCGTTTATAGTGATCCATTTTAAACTACAGCTTCAAGGTGATAGTTTTAAAACGCTACTATTTCTTAACGCAAGTTTCAAATACTATTTTATTAACACATCTAATTTAATTAGTGAGAATACTGAAATGAAAGTAGCTTTAATTGGTGCAACAGGTTATGCAGGCTCAGCTTTGCTTGAAGAATTGTTAAGTCGTGAATATGAAGTAAAAGCTTTAATACGTGAATCAAATAAAATTGAGGCTAGGCATAATCTTGAAATTATTCAAGTTGATGTTATGGATGAAACAGCAATATTAGCAGGCTTAAAAGGGGTAGATGCAGTTATTAGTGCTTTTAATTCAGGTTGGACAAACCCAAATATTTATGAAGATTATATAAAAGGATCTCGTTCGATCGTAAATGCGGCTAAACAATCAGGCATTAAACGTCTGTTAGTGGTAGGTGGTGCTGGTAGTCTATATGTAGCTCCAGACTTGCAATTAATAGATTCACCTGACTTTCCAAAAGAATATTATGCTGGGGCAAATGGTGCCCGAGTATTGCTTGATGAGTTGAAAAATGAAACTGAACTTAATTGGACTATGATTAGCCCTCCAATCGGGTTTTCAGCAATGAATCCAGGTATTCGTACTAATAATTATCGTGTTGGAACAGAAACACCCCTAATGAATGGTAATCAACCAGGAACAATATCTGCTGAAGATTTAGCAATTGCCTTGATTGATGAATTAGAGAATGGACAGTTTATTCGTCAAAGGTTTACGGTCGCATATTAATTTAAAATCATTTGAAACCCTCAACTGAGGGTTTTTTGCATCATTCAAAGCTCTACACTGATTGTATTTAGCAACTGTATCAATGATCCATAGCGTGATTTCTTTCCCCTGCCCTGATTCGAGTTTTAAGAGTTTAGGGCAAGGTTTCAATCAGAAATTAAAAGCAATCTAGATTTTTAAGCTGAATTATATTAATTTTGGCTCAAGTACTAAGTACTGCTCTTGGTGATACTCTATAGCTAATTCAATTAAATAGGTAATCAAGTCAGAATAGCTTAATCCACTTGCTTCCCACAACTTGGGAAACATACTTATATTTGTAAAACCGGGTAATGTATTTATTTCATTAATATAGACAGTGCCATCTTTTGTTAAAAAAACATCTACTCTGGCAAGACCTGTACATTCTAAAATTTCATATGCATTGATAGCTATATTTTTAATTTTTTCACTCAATTCAGCTGAGATATTGGCTGGTATCGTTACTTTAGCACCTTTTTCATTAATATATTTTGTATCATAAGAATAGAAACTATCTGATAGTTCAATCTCCCCACAAACACTTGCTTTAGGTTTGTGATTACCAATAACAGCACACTCTATCTCTCTGCCATCAATACCTGTTTCAATTAACACTTTATTATCATAGGTAAATGCTGTATTTAATGCTATTTCAAACTCATCTATAGTATTTACTTTACTAACACCAATTGATGATCCTTGATTAGCTGGTTTAACGAATAGCGGTAAACCTAACTTAGAGCATACAGTATCAAAATCTATATTCTTTCTATTTTGTTTAGTTAACCTTATATATGGTGTAACGTTTAACCCTGCTTCTCGTAATAATCTCTTTGAGACATCTTTATCCATACATATAGCAGAGCTTAATACTTGAGAGCCTACGAATGGTAAATTTACCATTTTCAGTAACCCTTGTAATGAGCCATCTTCTCCAAGAGTTCCATGGACAATAGGAAAGATTACATCTAACTGTGATAGTGCTTTATTTTAGAACTCAATAATTTGTTGTTCTTTTTTCCCTGGAATAAATGCTACATTTCTTCCAGATGGATGTAAGGCTATAAGACTTGGATCATTGGAGTTTAGTAGAAATTTAGTACTCTCATTAAGATGCCAAATCCCATCTTTATCTATGCCTATCAATGTCACATCAAATTTTTCTTTATCAATAGCATCAACAATATTTCTTGCAGATTGAAGGGATACTTCATGTTCTGTTGATTTTCCTCCAAATATAATTCCTACATTTTTTTTCACGTTTTTTTCCTATAAAAAATAATTAAGAACAAGATACAAACGTAATTACTTGGTGTCATTAATATAATTGTGAAAGATAGAACTTGGTATTTAAAATAATGGTGCTTATGCGAATTAGCCCTCACTCCAAGGACCACGCCTCCCTCAATCATTCCGCATCAACTGCGTGTCCATCAGCTTTTTCTACTATTTTTCGATATTCAGTGATGCAGTTTTCGAGTATGTCACTGTTGGTATTGCTGAATTCAAAATATTTTCTTGAATAGCTACTTAAGGGCTAATTTTAAGAAAAAATAACTTATTATCACAGAGAAATGTAATTAAACTTCGTTAGGGTTTTATATCTTCTCAACGTTTACTTTGGATAGAGATAAATGTAATTTTAAGAGAATTATTCCTTGGGTATTAAAAGAAAATGAACTTATTTAACCAATCTAAGATTATTCTTAAGCTGAGTAAAGACTTAATTCCAGCATGTTTTCTACTTCTTTTTTCAACAAATTCTATAGGTGTTTATGCAGAAACTGACGAACAATTAATGCAATCTGGACAATGGCGTGATCCTGAAACAGGTTTGATATGGATGCGCTGTTCAATTGGGCAATCATGGACAGGCTCAACTTGTAAGGGTGATCCTTTGGAATTTAACAAATGGGAGGATGCACAAGATTATCTTGATCAAATGAATAAAAATGGTGGATTTGAAAGTAAAAATAACTGGCGTGTTCCCAAAATAAAAGAATTAATAACAATTCGTAATTGTAGTACTGGCTGGAGGAAAATAGGACAAATACAATTACCAGAACAAGAGCGGAGACAATATGGACAAGATCATGAACTTGAAATGAAAAAATTACCTTATGGGCAAAAGGTTCCAAAAATATGTGCTGATGGGTCAACTAGACCTACTTTAGATACTAATATTTTTCCTAATACACCACCTGATGGTAAATACTGGTCAAGTTCATTATCCCCATGGAAACCTATAGGCTACAAATATAAGGCATGGAGTGTCAACTTTAAGACTGGTTTTTTTGCACGGACCATTAACTACATAGACAACCGTAGTTTTTCTAGAGCGGTTCGAAATAGTAAATAGAAGTACAGCAATTAATTTTAACTTTTAATTACTACTGTTGTATTATTAACAATCAAAGAATTTAGATACAAAAATG
>NZ_WJYH01000067.1:0-19341 GCF_009668065.1 Acinetobacter sp. RIT698 | reverse complement strand
CTAGCGAGAGCGGGGTGTTTTTTTATTGTAGGTTTGAAGATGTATGAGAGAGTTGTTAGATAAAATAATAAAGTGGGATGATAGACACACATTTTTAAAAATAGTATAAATATTAAAAAGTATGTGTTAGTAATCAAATTAATTAAAATCAGTTATTTATAAGTCAGTGAATAATCTATAATTTTTAGCAAGCATAATTAGGTTAAATAAATAATGGAATCAGTAAAAGCAATTATAATACCAGTTATAGCAGACTCAGTTTTAAGTCCTGATATTTACTATGGTAATGATATAACAGGAATTTATTTTTCAACACATGACGATCAATTTGGAAGAATTACATTTGATAAGTTTGATGCGATAAAAATTTGTCGTGGTGAAATGATGCCCTACAAATATGAGTGGGGAACAGATGAAAGTGGAACTTGGGTTTTTAGAATAGAAAACTCAAAATGGTTGGACGAAAGATTCAATTATGAAAAGGAAAATTATGGACTGTCATATGGGTTTGGTGAAAATGTAAATGAAATGCTTATAGACTTTAAGCATTATCTCTTCTCATTTCATGATCAGTTTATAGAGGTGATTGCAAGAGGGTTCTGGTTTGAAAAATCTGAAGAAAGTTTATTTAAACAACCGCTTCAATCAGAACATCCATTTTCAAAGTTACCAGAAATAAACTCTACAATCTTTAAGAATGAGAAAATAAAATATAAGGTTATTTTCAATCCAATTCCTCTTGAGCAACTCATTAATAATAGTCAATTTTGCCAGCAAGTATTGCTTGAAATTTCAACTGAGTTTCGAGGGGAATATTCAATTGAATATACTTTATTTCTCATGCAGCGACAGGGAAAATTAATCAGTGTATTGAGAAGCTTTTACGGAAAATCAATTTTTGAAAAAAATGGAATAGCATGTATAGATGATATAAAACTATTGATAGAAAAGGAAATATTTAAATAGTATTTATGTCAACTTTGTATGAGGTAGGTTGGTATGGAAAACTTAGTTATTTATTTTTTTGACTAACGTAAGAAGTCAAATGAGTACTTTGAAAGTCGTACAAATCCCAAAATATTGAGGAATAATTTTAAAGAGTAATGTAAGAAAATGAGAATTAAACTATATCCAAATTTTAACGAAGTTTTTATCGATGACACTCTAAAAGGGATATTTTATCCATTATGTAGCGTAGTATTGGATCAGTATCCCGAAAATGTATTCCATTTTGTTTCTTCAAACGGGCTCTGGATCAATGAAGGCTTTGAAACGGAATATAACACTTTTCATTACACTCAATTTAACCTTATAGAAAATAAATATAAATTTAAAGGCAGTAAAGAACTTTATAAAGGTGCAGAACAAGCTCAAAATATTTTTGATAGATTAGAAAAAGATTTCGAGCATAATGGAAAACATTATTTAAAGACAAAAACAAGCACGGATGATTACATTGAAAACCAAAAACGAAATCTGAACTTAAAAGCAGATGATGAGTTCGACGCAGATTATTATTTACAAACATTTTATGAGTTTTCAATTAACAAATTGAATTTTGAATTGACCAATGAATTTGGTGCGTTTAAAAATGTAATAGAGGGTTGGATTAAAAATGATCAACTTAGCTCAATTGTTTATGACATTTCTTCAAATAATTCAAGTTTTACAGACATCGAGATGAATGCTGTGTATTTATTTCCAGAAAGTATTAATATTTCTGACAATGAAAAAATAGGACAGGTTATAGGTTGTGAATTTTTTACTGATGGCAATGACAGTAATTTGCTTTACAATAAAAATGATGGAACAATCTTGAATATTAATAGTTACTCTTAGATTAAAAGCCGCTGTATGCCTAAAAAGCGGATTTGGTTGCACTTGGTGGATAATGTTATTAGATTAAAAGCCGCTGTATGCCTAAAAAGCGGATTTGGTTGCACTTGGTGGATAATGTTATGCTAGTAAAGGCTTAAAGTCAGGCAGTAAAATAAATGATAAAACAGCAAGAAAAATTGAGTCCATTGCAAGTTGAAAAGCTATTAAAAACCTTAGCACAGCGTTTTCAGCAGCATACGGAACGACATGCACAAATGAGCTGGGATTTTGTTCAAAAACAACTTTTGCTTTGTCCTGAAAAGTTATGGGCTTTACAACAAATGGAAATGACTGGCGGTGAGCCTGATGTGGTTGTTTTACCGAACACAGAAGGTGTGTATTTTTTTGATTGTGCAATTGAGTCACCAAAAGGGCGGCGTAGTCTGTGTTATGACCGAGAGGCATTACTCAGTCGCAAGGATCATCCTCCTGAAGATACGGTGATCGATTGGGTAAATAAGCATGCCTTAGCACTAATGACGGAACAACAGTATTATGCTCTACAGCAGATCTTTAATTTTGACTTAAAAACATCCAGCTGGGTCGAAACACCAACGATATTACGTCAGCAAGGTGGGGCGATCTTTTGTGACCAGCGTTATGGGCGTACATTTACCTATCATAATGGTGCTGGCTCATATTATGCGAGTCGTGGGTTTCGAACCTATATCAAACTTTAATTGTTAAAAATTGACAGCGTGAAATCCTAAGATTCTGTCGAGTTTTTTTATATTTTGGTGTTTAGATATAACTGCTGTTATATCCTACATATTGATATTTAAGTTAATTATTTTTAGTTTTCGTTTAAGAAATTGTATGCCTATCCAACGATGAAATTCATGTTACTAAACGAAAGATCTGTCATAGATGATGAAATGATATGTGCGCTATTTATAAGAGCGCTAAATTTATATGATCGTTACTCAGCTAATGAATATGTATTTTATAAAATGAGCTTTTGTTTTGTTGATTCGAAAAAAACGGCAAGATCACTTGCCGTTTTTTATTAAAGGTTTGGATTAGAAGTTATATTCCATACCTAAGCCAATAACAGTTTTCTTTTTCTCTGGTGTAGATGTAGTTGACCAATCACGCTTTTGTTGACCAACAACACCGTAGAAGCGAGCTTGCTTATTGATGTTGTAATCAGCGCCAATTCCGTAAAGATCTTGTTTACGATCATCACGGCCATCTAGTTCTGTTGTTGCAGAAATATATTCAGCTTTTAGCTTAATCGGTGTAGAAGGAATCGCATATGCAGCAGTGATGCCATAAGCATTTTCTTTCAAGCCTTTGAACGATGTTGCTGTAGTACCAGAAGTGGTTGCAACAGTGTCATCAGACGGTTTAGCAGTTTGCCATAATGCACCAAATACTAAGCCATCAAGACCCGCAGGTTTCAAGTCTACAGAACCTGTAACACGGATTGCGTCAGAGTAGATTGTGTTGCTACCTAATTCAGAGTTATATGCATTATATTTAGATGCAACACCGAAGTTACCTGCAACAGCAGCAGCAAAACCGTAGTCTTTGTTGTCATAAGTAAGTGATGTAGAGATACCATCACCGAAACTATCACGGCTACCTTTTTGACCTTTAGCATCATTTTTTAAAGCAGATGATTCTTCACCTTGCTGGAACATGATGTTGAAAGCTAAACCAGCCAATAATTTTTTATCAGTTTCAAAACCGATCACGTTTTTTAAACGATCTTCACCAACTAAAATCGCAGTCATATCGAGTTCGTTGTGATCGTTGAAGATATCTTGGTTGTTACCAGCAGCATTTTTGAAATATGAATCAAACTGACCAACTTTTAAAGTTGCAATACCGTCTGATTTAATCCCCACGAAACGGTTACGGTTAGTGAAAGCATCGCCATCACCATCAGCACTGATTTGCCATTCTGCCAAGTAAACAGCAGACAATTTATCTGTTAATTTCTCTTCGCCTTTAACACCAATACGAGAAGCGTTAGAGTTTACTTTAGTTACGCTTTCGTCTTTAAAGCCATTCTTATCAATTTGATCTAAAGTTACGTTGAATTTACCATACAATGTTGGCGCTGCTTGAGCTGCGCTTATGCTAAGGGTGGCGATTGCTGCAGCGAGTAGCACTTTTTTCATTGAGATTTCTCCAAAACATGTTCAATGGGTTTGCAGTTACTTTTTTTATTCAGTAAGTGTGGGTTTGTGCACTACTTACTAACTTGCATGCAGTATCTGTAAACTTTGTTACATATCAGTGAAGAAAAAATGACAATTTAATGACGAAAATTTAACATTTGTGTAATTTAAATAAAAAAATGAGGCTTGATTAGCCCCATTGATTCTAAAAAGATTTTGAATTAAGCCAGTGCAGCCTTAATTTTTTCAGCAAACCCTTTAATTTTTTCCTGATCGCCCATTTGAATAGCATGACGACCTAATTCATGCACCGAGCTCGGAATCAAATGAAAGTGTACATGAGGTACAGTTTGTCCAGCAGCAGCACCAGAAAGTTGCATCAATACAATACCTTGAGCATCCAAAGCTGTTTCAATGGCTTGTGCTATTTTTTGCACAATCTTGATTGTATAAGCTGCAATTTCAGGATCTAAGTCGAGCAATGTCACAGCTGGCGTCTTCGGAATAATTAGGGTATGCCCATCGGCTTGCGGCATGATATCCATAAATGCAAGCACATGATCATCTTCATAAACTTTAATTGCAGGAAGTTCACCACGTAAAATTCGTGCAAATATATTCTGATCATCATAAGCCATGTTTATTTCCTTGAAGGTGTGAATGTGATTATTTACAGTTCAATTCTTTCTGACGTTCCTTGATAGAGTCAAGTTTTTGCTGCTCTTTTTCAGAAAATTTAGGCTTACTTGTATAACAATTGTCATTATTATATTTTGCTTTTGCTTCAGGATCTTTAAAGCAGAACCCTTTTGATGCATAAATGACATTGTAATCATCTTGCAATTTTTTACATTCTTGGGTGTTATCAGCAAAAGCGTGACTAGCGACTAAAATAGATAAACTAGAAAGTGTAGCAATTACATATTTATTCATGATACGACCTCGAAATTGACATATTTACATGTCACTTAGTGTGATTATAAGGTTTAGTTGTGATTATTCAATGACGAAAAATTAATCTAATGTAATTTTGCTCCATGATTCATACATTTTTACGGCGGTAGAAAAATCGCTATCAGGCTCTGAAAGACTATTGGCTGCGGTAATTAAGCTTTGTGTTAAACCAAGAATAGGTGCTGATAATCTTGCATCACGAACTAAATCAATGGCAATACCTGTATCTTTTGCCAATAAGGGTAAAGCAAAGGTCAGTGGAAAGCTACGATTGAGGATGCGTTGCGGTAGTGCAGTTTCAGTCACACCACTTTTACCACTGGATGCATTGATACAATCAAGTGCTTCATTTAAATCTACCCCATGTGCTTTCAGCGTGGTAAATCCTTCAGCGGCAGCACATAAATGAACCGCCATCATCATATTATTTACAGCTTTTACTGCAAAGCCGGCACCTGAGTCACCAACACGTTTAATTAATTTACCCATCGCTTGCATTGCAGGTAGGGCAATTTGAAATGCTTCTGCCGAACCGCCGACCATAAAGGTCAGTGTTGCATTTTCAGCGCCAATGGTTTGGCCACTTACAGGTGCATCCAAGAAGTGAATATTATTTTTGAGAAGATACTCAGACTGTTTACGCGCAGCATCAGGTACACCACTGGTACAATCGACCCAAATCGCGCCATTTTTGATTTTTAAATCTTGGATTAAATCATCAATATCTTGGCTGGTCGGTAAACATGAAAAAATAATATCAGCTTGCACCGCTTGATCGAGTTCGACAGCTTGAGTACCAAACTCAGTTGCATGTTGCTTGGCCTTTGCAAAATTTCGATTCCACACATATACGGTATCAAAATGTTTGGGTAAATGTGCTGCCATACGATAGCCCATTGCGCCTAAACCAATAAATGCAACTGTAGTCTTCATATCTATCTCTTAAATTTTTGTCGATCTTTGTTCTAACCATCTGGACAGTGTAGGCCAAAATTCATCTGCACTTTTTTGACTAGACATTAGCCCTAAATGTCCCCCAGGAATAAGAGTAAACGTGACATCACTACTCTTTGTCAATTCGCTTAAAGGCTTAACTGCATCTGCGGTGACCATTTGATCATTTTTTCCAGCCCCAATCATCAATGAACAGTCGATATTGCGAAGTTCAATTTTATGGTTACTGAGCTGAATTGCCCCATTTTTCAGTGGATTTTGCAGCCAAACATTAAATAACATGTCTTGATTGACACCACCGGGGTAATCCACCATGTGATTTAAAAAATTTCCAAGGGTAGCGTGTTCATGTAAGAGCTCTTTGTCGTCTAGATTTAACAACAATTGTTTATGACCCTCATACCAACCCTTTGGATCTAAAATCTTAAAACCAATGGCATTGAGTAAGCCCGGGGTATGTATGAGTTTTTTCGGTAAACCACCTTTATATAACGTATCTTTCAGTTTTTGATTCTTTATAATCAAATTATTTATTTTTTGATAAAGTTTACCGATACCACCCGATGCATAACTGTCAATTGGGCTGGCCAGTATAATTAAGTTTTTAACATAATTGGGTTGACGTAATGCCGTGTAAAGTAATACAAAAATGCCGGCCATGCTCCAGCCATGCAATGAGATTTGCTCACTTTGAGCATGTTCTCGAATTTTATTAATGCATAACGGCATAGCTTCATCAATAAAATATAAAAAGTTTAAGTTGCGATCCTGATAACTGAGTTTTCCCCAGTCCAATAAATACACATCATAGCCTTGTTCGGTAAAATATTTGATAAGTGAACGATAAGGGTAGAGGTCGTAAATTGCCATATTGATTGACAATGGCGCTGTAAAAACCAAAGGTTCCTTAAATTTTTTTTCAGCAGCTGCGTAGTAACGCACTTTGGTTTGATGATGCTCCGCAATAATTTCATAAGGGGTACTTTGAGATAAAACCAATGACTTACCATTGAAGATACGAGTGGTTAGATTCTTCAATTTGGATTTGCGCTGTTGGAACTTAGCTGATACTTGTGTCATAAGCGGTGATTGTCTCATTTTTATGCAGATTTAAGCGAAGTGTATGTGATAATTTACGATTTTACCTTGACCTTAAATACATAGGGCGCTCAAAATGTTGGCAATATTTTACAAAGGCAGTTTTTGGACTGAGTAGTTGAAATGAGCCAGCACGACGACATTGAATACCAACTTGATACTTTAGCGATTCGTACAGGTCATACACGCAGTTTTGAAGGTGAACATAGTGAGCCAATTTTCCTCACTTCGTCATTTGTGTATGAAAATGCAGCGGAAGCAGCAGCAAAATTCTCTGGTGCTGAACCAGGTAATATTTATTCACGTTTTACCAATCCAACTGTAGCAATGTTTGAAACGCGTTTAGCTGCACTAGAAGGTGGTGAACGGGCTGTGGCAACAAGTTCAGGTATGGCTGCAATCATGGCCGTTGCAATGTCGTTCTTAAAAGCAGGCGATCATGTGATTTGTTCACGTGCTGTTTTTGGTTCTACAGTTTCATTATTTGAAAAATATGTTGCTAAATTTAATGTCGCAGTGACTTTTGTTGATTTAACTGATTTAACAGCTTGGCAAGACGCGGTACGTCCTGAAACTCGATTACTGTTTGTTGAGTCACCTTCAAATCCATTGGCTGAAGTCGCAGATATTCAAGCATTATCAGATTTAGCACATGCAAATGATGCTTTATTGGCGATTGATAACAGTTTTTGCACACCAATTTTGCAGCGTCCATTACAATTTGGTGCAGATTTAGTGATTTACTCTGCCACCAAATATCTAGATGGACAAGGTCGTGCACTGGGTGGTGCTGTGGTCGGTAATCACAAATTACTTGAAGAAGTATTTGGTTATGTTCGTACCACTGGCCCATCTATGAGTCCATTCAATGCATGGGTCTTTTTGAAAGGTTTAGAAACCTTAAGACTGCGTATGAAAGCGCATTCTGAAAGTGCACAAAAAATTGCCGAGTGGTTGGTTGCTCATCCAAAAGTGGAAAAGGTTTATTTTGCTGGCTTAGCAGATCATGTTGGGCATGAGTTAGCAGCCAAACAACAAACTGGTTTTGGTGGAATCGTTTCTTTTGAAGTGCAAGGTGAACGAGAAGGTGCTTGGAAAGTTATTGACCATACACAATTTATCTCGATTACAGGTAATTTAGGTGATGCTAAGTCAACAATTACCCATCCAGCAACAACGACTCATGGTAAGCTTTCTCCTGAAGCAAAAGCAGCAGCGGGTATTCGTGAAGGTTTAATCCGTTTGTCTGTTGGCTTAGAAGATGTCGATGATATTATCCGTGACCTTTCTCATGGATTAGATTTAATTTAAGATAAGCAAAATTTGTAAAAGAGTTTCTTTCATTTTCTTCTAGGCTTTTAAAAAACTAGCCATGAAAGTGCAAGACAGAGATTTAATTTAGGACTTTTGTTCGGAGTATTTTATGAACATTAATATGCTTATGCAGCAAGCGCAACGTATGCAGAAAGATATGGAAAGCAACGTTAAAAAGGCAAAAGAACAACTTGCCCAGACTGAAGTGAATGCTGAAGCTGGTGGCGGTTTGGTAAAAGTAACAATGACTTGCCGTAATGTTGTTAAGCGTATCGAAATCAGTCCAGATTTGTTACAAGACGATCCAGATATGATTGAAGATTTGATTGCAGCAGCAATGAATGACGCGGCTCGCCAAGCTGAAGTCATTACAGAAGCGAAGATGAAAGAAGCCAATTCAGGTATGGGTTTACCACCAGGTCTTTCAGGTTTGTTCTAAGGAATCATAGGTGTTTAGCGACCGTTTTGATCAACTCGTACAAGCTTTACGAATCTTACCCAGTGTTGGGCCGAAATCGGCTCAACGTATGGCACTCCATCTGATCATGAAAAATAAAGAAGGTGCTATTGGTTTGGCGCATGCGCTAAACGAAGCAACTTCCTATATTCATGAGTGTAGTGTTTGTCATTCTTTAACTGAAAATGAAGTCTGTGATATTTGTTGCTCAAATGATCGGGATGATCAGCTGCTTTGTGTGGTTGAGTCTCCTGCAGATGTAATGGCAATAGAACAGTCTGGTAGCTTTAGAGGCAAATATCATGTATTGGGTGGACATTTGTCGCCTTTAGATGGTATTGGTCCTGAAGAAATAGGTATTCCATATTTAGTGCAGCGTTTAACCGATGGTAAAATTACTGAAGTAATTTTAGCCACCAATGCAACTGTAGAAGGACAAGCGACTGCGCATTATCTTGTAGAAGCGACAAAACATTTGTCTTTGCAAATGACGCGGATCGCACAAGGTGTGCCACAAGGTGGTGAATTGGAATATGTGGATAGTCATACGTTGAGTCAGGCTGTTCATAATCGCATGAGAATGAAATAGCGATCTTAGACTTGCTACCATTTAGAGTTTGTTGAGCTTGAAAGTTTAGCGTAAATGCGATAACGATTAAAAGATCAACAAACTCTGTCACATTTAAAAATTATTTACATTCAATCTAAAATTTTTAGGTAAACTCAAGCTAAAGCAATGATTAGCCATGTTATTTATTACTTTAAAATATACTTTTATTAAGTTGTAAAACCTATATATAAAATAAATATTCACAAGAAACTTTATTGAAAAATAAGGTGTTTACGGAGAATTAGTTTAAAAATATTATATTTAAATTTTATATATTAAGGTAAAATCATATTTCATTTGAATGTAACATTTTGACTTAAACTGACATGTTTCAATTTATTAATCAACAGACCGATCTCGAACATGTGTTGAATTTGATGCAACATACTTCGACTTATGGTCTAGACACTGAATTTATTAAAGTCGACACACTTTGGCCAAAACTCGGTGTATTCCAAATTAATGTCAATGGTCAAGTATTTTTGCTCGACGGCACAACCTTAAATTTAGATCGTTTTTGGTTTCAACTTTTTCAAGCGCAGCAAAATATTTTTCATGCTTGTGGAGAAGATATTGATCTCATTTATCATTATGCAGATCAGAAAAATCTGAAAAATGTCTTCGATACCCAAGTAGGGTTGTCTTTTTTAGGACATGGTCTACAAGTCAGTTATCAAAATGCATTGAAATTGGTGTTAGAGATTGATATTGATAAAGATCAAACACGTTCAGATTGGCTGGCTCGGCCGTTAACAGATGAACAAATGAATTATGCAGCCAATGATGTTTTATACATTATGCGTTTGGCTGAAAAAGTAAAAGCTGAATTGGTCGAGAAAAGCTTATATTCACATGTGCTTGAAGATTGTCAAAATTTAACCTTTGAAATCGCTTCAGAAACACCAAAAGAAAAATTATATTGTGATATTGGTAATTATCGTCATTCCAGAAAACAATTGATGCAATTGCAACAATTAAGTGTTTGGCGTGAAGAAATGGTCAAAGCACTCAATCAACCACGTAGCTTTATTCTAAAAAATGCCACGATGATTGATTTGGTTGAAGTCAATCCTAAAAATAATTTTCAATTGTCCTCTGTGAAGGGAATACGTCCAAATATTGTGCGTGAACATGGAAAAACAATTTTAGATTTATTGAAGTTTCTGCCTGAAACTGATGAGTGGCCACTGCGTATTGCACGACCAATCAAGCATTCTTCTCAGGGAATCACCCTTGAAGTAGATGAGTTAATTTCTCAGGTTTCATTTGAAATGCAAGTACCTAAAGAAGTACTTATGCGTAAAAAATGGTTAAATGCCTTGTATCATCATGTGGTATTTCATGGCAATGAACAGGATTTACCTGGTTATTTGTTGGGGTGGCGCTATGAATTGCTTACCCAGCCACTTATCCATCTGTTACAAGAAGATATTAAGTTTTTAAGTATGCAGATGAAGGTCAATGAATAGCGGCTGTTGCTGCTGTTGTTTAGATGAATAATCACCAATAGCCAAGAAAGCTTACTGTGTTATTGTTGATCAAAGATTTAGCAATTGGACATAAATAACGACTGATGCGTTAACTTTCGATAATGTATCCGTCGTTTTTTTCATGTATGCTGTCAACTAAGTTTTACTGAAGCTGTTGTTTAAAATGCATTGTGATATTTATAAATCGAGCAAAAAAGATGAAATGTATCTTTATGTGGCTCGCCCAAATCATCCAAATACAGACGAAAGTGCAGATCCCTTAGCGGCTCTTTCTGAGCCACTACGTGTTGCCTTTGGTCGTGCAACGCATGTAATGCATCTTGAACTGAGCGAAGCTCGACCTTTGGCACGTGTAAATGTGTTACATGTAATCGATTCACTCAATACAAAAGGCTTCTTTATTCAAATGCCGCCAGAAGGTTTAATTAACCCAAATGCGGTTGAACCAGAGGGATTACGTGGTGCTTGATCAGTTATCAGGAATATGGGCAAATTTTTTAGATCTATTTGATGCTATCCCAGAAGATAATATCGCAATAACCGTCTATATTCTTGGGACGCTGTTGATTTTATGGTGCTGGTATTCGATTTCAAAACGATTGCCATCGCCACTTGGTGGTATTACATGGATCATTGTATTTGCCGTTCTTGCAACCCCGACCATTTCTGAAGGACCAAACTCAGCGATTGCGCCAGCAATATTTGGACTGTTATTTGGTATTCTGACCAAGGATTCACCATTGATTTGGTCAAATCTTGCCTTAATTACATTTGTCATGGGTATTGGTTTAGTCATTGGATTTTTTTGGTCTAAATACAAAACCACGAAAAATACCCAAGCAAGCGCTGTAGCAAAAAATATTTCACCACTTTAAATAAAAAATAAAGGTAAGTTATGTCTGTCGATTCTCAACAATTCACAGGTACTGAACAGTATATCGCAACGGATAGTTTAAAACTGGCTGTAAAAGCAGCTCGAGCATTGCAAAAGCCATTATTGGTGAAAGGCGAACCTGGTACAGGTAAAACCTTATTGGCTGAACAAGTTGCTGAGAGTCTAGGTCTTAAATTAATTACTTGGCACATTAAATCTACAACCAAAGCACAGCAAGGTTTGTATGAATATGATGCAGTTTCTCGTTTACGTGATAGCCAGTTGGGTGATGACCGTGTTTACGATATTAAAAACTACATCAAACCAGGTAAGTTGTGGGATGCATTTACCAGCGAAGAACGCTGTGTATTGTTGATTGATGAAATAGACAAAGCAGATATTGAATTCCCAAATGACTTGCTACATGAATTAGACAAAATGTCATTTTTTGTCTATGAAACAGGCGAAACCATTACTGCAACCCAACGTCCAATCGTAATCATTACCTCAAATAATGAAAAAGAACTGCCAGACGCATTTTTACGTCGTTGTTTTTTCCATTATATTGAATTTCCTGATGAAGCAACGATGCGTGAAATTATCGCAGTTCATTTTCCGAATATCTCTGGAACACTGGTTTCAGAAGCATTACAAGTCTTCTTTAAATTACGCCAAGTGCCTGGCTTAAAAAAACCACCTTCAACATCTGAATTGATTGACTGGTTAAGCTTGTTAATGGCAGATGATATGCCAGAAGACATTTTGCGTAATCATGATAAATCAAAAGCGATTCCACCTTTATATGGTGCATTGATTAAAAATGAGCAAGATGTACAGTTGCTTGAACGCTTAGCCTTTATGTCACGTCGTTAATGAGGAGATCGCAACATGTTTGTGCGATTATTTTATACCCTCAGAAAATATGGTGTTCCAGTTTCAACACGAGAACTCATTGATCTCAACCAAGCAGTTAGTGAAGGCTTGGTTTTTGCCGATCAAGATGATTTTTATCAATTAGTAAAGACTGTCATGGTCAAAGATGAACGCTTCTTTGACAAATTTGACCGTGCCATGAAAGATTATTTTGAAGGTATCCATACTTTTGATATCGATGATCTGCTCAGCAAAGTTCAAAAACTTCCCAAAGACTGGTTTGATTTAGAGTTACTTGAAAAACATCTCACACCTGAACAGCGTGCTGAATTGCTGAAAGCAGGTTCGCTTGAAGAACTGATGAAGATGTTGGAAGAGCGTTTGCGTGAACAACACAAAAAACATCAAGGTGGCAACCGTATGGTTGGCACAGGTGGAACTTCACCGTTTGGTGCTTTTGGTGACCATCCTGAAGGCGTGAGAATTGGTGGCCCGAGCCGTAAAAATTCAGCAGTAAAAGTTTGGGAACAGCGTAAATATCAAAATTTGGATGATGAACAAATTTTAGGTACTCGACAAATGCAAATGGCTTTACGTCGATTACGTAAGTTTGCTCGTCAAGGCGCTGCAGAAGAATTAGACATTAACAGCACCATTTATGAAACTGCCAAACAGGGCATTTTAGATGTACAAATGGTGCCTGAACGGCGTAACCGAATTAAAGTTTTGATGTTGTTTGATGTGGGGGGATCGATGGATTCACACATTGCTCAATGTGAAAAATTGTTTAGTGCGGCAAAAACTGAATTTAAAACCTTAGAATATTTTTATTTCCATAACTGTCTATATGACTATGTGTGGAAAGATAATCATCGTCGTTCTTCTACCCGAATGAATACATGGGATTTATTCAATACCTATGGTAAAGACTATCGTGTAATTGTGGTGGGTGATGCAAGTATGGCACCTTATGAGCTGAAATCGGTCGGTGGTTCTGTTGAATATATGAATGATGAAGCAGGAGACGTATGGTTACGCCGCTTGCGCAATCATTTTGAAAAAACAGCATGGTTAAATCCAGAAGAGCAAGGTTATTGGCATTACACGCAAACCATCGCATTAATTAAACAATTATTCGACGATCATATGTTTCCAATGACCCTTAAAGGTATTGAGGATATGACGAAATATTTGTCACGATAAATTATTCTCAAGCAAAGTTGTTATTCATAAATTCAACGGCTGATTTATTAAATAGGGAAAGAAATGGATCATCAAATAAATGGTATTGCATTACCAAATGAACAAGGCTTTTTTGGTGAATATGGTGGTCAATTTATTCCACCTCATTTAAAAGAAGCAATGGATGAAATCAATGTTGCATATGAAGAAATCCGTAAAACGCCTGAATTTCAAAATGAATTGGCTGATTTATTTGCCAACTATGTAGGTCGTCCTAGTCCTTTATTTCATGCAAGACGTCTTTCTGATCAATTGGGTGGCGCACAAATCTATTTAAAGCGTGAAGACTTAAATCATACAGGCGCACATAAAATTAACCATTGTTTGGGCGAAGCTTTGCTTGCCAAATATATGGGTAAAACTAAAGTAATTGCAGAAACAGGTGCTGGTCAACATGGCGTTGCACTTGCAACCGCATGTGCTTTGGTTGGTATTCCATGTGAAATTCATATGGGGCAGGTGGATATTGAAAAAGAGCATCCCAATGTTGTGAAAATGAAGATTTTGGGTGCAAAACTGGTTTCAGTCACTCAAGGTACTGCAACACTCAAAGATGCTGTAGATAGCGCATTTGAAGAGTATTTAAAAGACCCTAAAAACTTTATTTATGCGATTGGTTCTGTGGTTGGACCACATCCTTTCCCAAAAATGGTACGTGATTTCCAATCTATTATCGGCAATGAAATTAAAGTTCAAACCCAAGATCGCTTTGGCGCACAACCTGATTATGTGGTTGCGTGTGTAGGCGGTGGCTCAAATGCAATTGGCGCATTCACGGCATTTTTAAATGATGTAGAGGTTAAACTGGTTGGTGTGGAACCTGCTGGTCATGGTTTGGATACTCAACAACATTCAGCAACATTGACTTTAGGTAAACCAAGTCAGATTCATGGTATGGCATGTTATGTACTAGAGGATGAACAGGGTGCACCATTGCCTGTGCACTCGATTGCATCTGGTTTGGATTATCCAGGTGTAGGCCCTCAACATAGCTTCTTAAAAGATTTAGGCCGTGTGGAATATTCCACAGCAACAGATCAAGAGTGTTTAGATGCGTTTATGACCCTTTCGCGAGTAGAAGGGATTGTTCCTGCATTAGAAAGCTCTCATGCTGTGGCGTGGGCAATTCGTGAAGCGCCTAAATTGGCGAAAGAAATCAAAATTGTTGTAAACCTTTCAGGGCGTGGTGATAAAGATGCCGACTATGTTGCTGAAAAGTTAAATCTAAACTGATAAAGAATTGATTTGATCTAAAAACCTAGCTTTGGCTAGGTTTTTTATTTGTCTTGTCATAAGTTGTTAGGCTTAAACTAAGATAAAATACATCAGCGTAGACAACAATAGCTTAATTTATATATATTATAAAAATATACCAATTGGTATAATTTAAAAAAATCTTTTAATCATCATAGATTAATTTTTATTTTATAAAACGTTGAGATGTTACATTGGAAATCAAAAACCGAAAATATATAAATTATAATTTGTGGCAGCAAGAGCAAATCGCTAACGTAATGCCTATTTCCAAATTAACTGAAAAAGTACCTTTAAAAGAAAGTTTGGGTAGAAAATCTGCAGTGGATATTTATGCTACTTGTGCATACCCTAGTGTAGCTCTATCAAAAATTAGTGGTATGATGTTAAACATTAAAGATGACATTACTACACTTAAACAATATAAAGATATTAAAACTATATATTTTCTTCAAAGTTTAATGAATGGTGAAAACCCTTATTTAATCAAAGAAAAAAATGATTATATTTCAAGTATTGCTCCATATATAAAAATAGGCAGTATAGCGAATACGGTGATATCCTTAGAGCAACATTCACCTTGGTTTAGAGCATCTTATCTCAGTTCTGAAAAAGGTGATATGTTGATAGATATTAAAAAAGGAACTGGTGTTGTCAATATTGGAGCTGATTATCATGAAAAAGATTTAGTTTTAAAAAAAGATCATATTATTACAAATGCAAAAAAAGCCTTATTGAGGCAGGCAGGTGTAAATGAAATTGAAGTTTATAAAAAGATTCGGTTTGCTGTATTTTGTGTTGATTATGAACTTGAAAATTTGAATAAAAATTTTGAATTAGAATATATTCAGGATTGCATGCAAAGTTGGGGTTTTGATTTTGAAGTAATTAAAGTTAAACCATTCAAAAATGTCCCTCCCAATAGTGAAACTACGGATGAAAGCGTTGCTAATAATTTCGAAACCTATTCAAGAAATATCAAGCAAGTAACACAAAACTATGACTATATTGTTGCATGTGGGCTAGCAAATAATAATTATTTCAATCAAGTAGGCTTATTAAGATCCCTTAATGAATTAAGAAAGCTATATTCGCAAGGTGCATATAATCAGAAGGTACAACTGATAGGGAATCATTTCACATTATTTTCAGGGTCTTTACGAAGCCCTGTATATCGAGAAGATATAAAACTCTATAATGATCAAGGGCATTTGGTAGTTCAAAGAACGATGACTTATGAAGATAAAGCTGTAATGAGTTATATACCAGGTTATATTCTTGACATCATTGTAAATATGCATTTATTGGTGAAACCAACTATATTACAACGAATGTATCGAAAGCCTACTCTACCTGAATGGAAAATAGGAGTATTAAGCCACGATTATAGTTTTGATATCATTGAAGAGTATAAATACAAATTTTTATGGGCTTATGTATCACATACAACTTATGATGAAAGGCTTAGAATTGTAACCAAAGAAATTCCAGAACTTAAAATTATCAAAGTAGAAAATGAACGTCCCGATATGCTGAGTTTCTTTAGTGAATGTAATTGTTTTATCCCCGTGATAAATGAAGACATGCAACTCAAAGCAGGTGATTATTTCTATTATCTTGAAATATAAAACACGAATAATAAGATTTTAGGCACGAGTTGATCGATTTTTTCTAGATTTTTAATAACCAAAAGCAACATTAAAAGTTCAGCAGTACATATTGTTGAACTTTATTTAAAATAAATTTGACGTGAACGTAAGGTGGCCAATGAATATAAAAAATAGTGATTATGTCGGAAAAATTTTTAGCAAATTGGTAATGATAAGTAAAATAAAACCAAATCCTACTTTAACTGAAACAGTTTTACTTGAAGATTGTTTAGATAGGAGATTATCTGAAAATGTATGTGCGAATCAAAATTATCCATCGGTAGAATTATCCGCAATTTGTGGAAAAATGTTAAATATTCATCAAGATATTACCACAATTGAACAATTTAAAAAGATTGATTCGGTCCATTTCTATGGCGCATTACGTAACGGTAAAGATCCGTACAAGATAAAAATAAAAAATGAATATGAAACAGGTATTCCTCAATACATCAGGATGGGAACAATTGGGAATACAGTCATAACAACCGAACAGTTTCAGCCATGGTTTGATGCAGCTTTTCTAAGCGTTCAAAAAGATAATGCGTTGACTGAGATAAACAAAGGTAGTGGAGTGATTAAAGTAGGTGATGATTATAAAGAACAAGATATCATTTTAAAAAAAGACGATGTCATTACCAATACAAAAAAGGCTTTGCTGAGACAAGCTGGCATTGAATATATACAGGTTTATAAAAATACACGATTTGCAATATTGTGTGTAGATTACGAGCTTGATCATTTCAATAAAAATTTTGAATTGGAATACATTAAAGATTGTATGAAAAGTTGGGGGTATCGTTTTGAAGTGATAAAAATTAAGCCATCAAGATATGAGTCAAATAATCGTTCAATAGAAGATTTTGAAATCACAACTGATATTGAAACATATATTCAGAATATTAAAAAAGTTACAGAAGACTTTGATTATATCGTTGCATGCGGTCTGGCTGTAGATCAGCATCTTGTCCAATTGGGTCTATTTAGATCCATTAATGAGTTAAACGTATTAACTGAACAAGGTTTAGTTCATCAAAAAAGTTATTTGATTGGAAATTCTTTTAAGATGATGGTCGGCGGTTTAAGAAGTCCAATAAAAAAAGAAACGATTAAATATCTCAATGAAAAAGGAATTCCATTTTGCACGAGAACTAAAACTTATGAGGATCGGGCTATCGTAAGTTATATACCTGGCTATATTCTTGATATTATTATTAATATGCATATTTTTATAAAACCAACGATTCTCAGCCATCTATATAACAAACCGGTTCAACCTGAATGGAAAATTGGCGTTTTAAATCATGATTTTGACTATCAAGGAATTGCTGACAGTCAGCATAGATTTTTTTGGGGGTATGCGAGTGATGTGCATTATGGTAAAGATGGGGAAATGAGTACGACTAAGATTGCAGAAATTAAAATTATTAAAGTAGAAAATGAACGTCCCGATATGCTGAGTTTCTTTAGTGAGTGTAATTGTTTTATCCCCATGATAAATGAAGACATGCAACTTAAAGCTGGTGATTATTTCTATTATCTAGAAATTTAAAAAAGGTTTTACATGCAAGCTGAGCTGCCAATTTTCTATACACGATAAAAAAACCCTCCATCTGGAGGGTTATATTTTTATAATGTCACTTAACCTGAAATATATTGTCTTAACTGTTCAATCAATTTTCGTTGATCTTCCATCGTAGCTTTGACTAAATCGCCAATAGAAACAAATCCAACCAGCGTTTCACCTTCAATCACAGGTAAATGGCGTAGGTGTCCGTCAGTCATTAAATTTAAACATTCTTCAACAGTATGGCCACGTGTCACAGAAATCACTCTAGACGTCATAATTTCAGCGACCGTTGTATGGTCTGATGTACGCTGCATAAGCGCAATTTTACGCGTATAGTC
Source organism: Acinetobacter sp. RIT698 (assembly GCF_009668065.1). Lineage (NCBI taxonomy): Bacteria > Pseudomonadati > Pseudomonadota > Gammaproteobacteria > Moraxellales > Moraxellaceae > Acinetobacter > Acinetobacter sp. RIT698. The sequence goes on along the minus strand of NZ_WJYH01000067.1, from coordinate 660 downwards.
GCGTTCTGAAAGGATTCCGACGACCTTTGTATCTTCAGTGACAACCACAGCACCAATACCTTTGTTTGCCATAAGTGTAATGGCTTCTAATACTGTGGCAGAGGGTGAAATCGTATAAATTTCACGACCAATCTTATCTTGGATTACTTGTGCTACTGTCGTCATAATTATTCTTCCTTTTCTAGGGTGCTTACCAATCTGCACACCTTTAACTTAACTGTATTTTTTAACTTTGCAAATACTTTGCAGTCATAAAAATATAAAGTTTATTTTTTACAACAATTTTAAACCGATAAAAATATATCTTCGCCTTTAAGCCGGTTGAAATTGAACATGACTATGAAAAAAGAAATGTTCCATTTGAGAGGTTGAGAGTTTAAATTTTCGAGATGAAGAATTAAACAATGCAGGCATGATATTGAGCCGTGTTAATGTAGGTAACAGCGATTCTCTAAAATCTTTAGGTGTTATTCTGCGAGGGGTGTAGTGAGGCCAATGAATCTTTGCATACTGATGGGCTTGAACAGCGTTTAGCCAAAAAGGAAAATAAACTTCATTTGAACCAGACTTCATTGCCCAGCCATCGTGGTAAAGTCCCCAAAGTACACCACAATACATGAGTGATTTTAAAATAGAAATTTTAATAAACAATTCATTCGA
>NZ_WJYH01000066.1:0-19514 GCF_009668065.1 Acinetobacter sp. RIT698 | reverse complement strand
TTAAAAAAATAGTGATTTATTTAAAATAAAAATTCTATGCATTTTATCTATCATTAGTTGTAGAAATATTTGTTAGAAATCATGCTGGTGCTGCTATGAATCACTTTTGTACACAAGTCATAAATTTGGGAAGAACCCCTCAGCGTTTTGATGGTTTGGTGAACACACCTGTTTATCGAGGCTCAACTATCGTCGTCGATAGTTTTAAAGAATGGGAAGATCATAAGCAAAATGGTGGTGTTTATAAACATTATGGCCGTTTTGGTGCTGCTACAGCAAAGTCTTTTGAAAGTGCAATTAATGCATTAGAAGGTGGTGCAGGATGCATGGTTTTCCCATCTGGACTATCGGCTTGTACTCATGCATTAATGGCATTTGTTGCAGCAGGTGATCATGTTCTGATTGCTGATAATATTTACGGGCCAACACGAAGTTTTGCAGACAGTATGTTGCCCAAACTGGGAATCCATGTTGAATACTTTAACTCATGTGATTTAGATGAGTTAAACAACAAAATTAATCAAAAAACCAGTGTGGTCTTTGTAGAGTCACCAGGTTCAATTACTTTTGAAATTAGCGATATTGCCGCAATCTCAGAAATAAGCCATCAAATGAATGCCAAGGTTTTAGTAGATAACTCTTGGGCAACCCCATTGTTTTTTCAACCTTTAAAACATGGAGCGGATGTCTCAATTCAGGCTGTCACAAAATATATTGGTGGGCATTCTGACATTCTAATGGGAACTGCAACAGCAAATGCAGCATCCATAGAGCAATTAAATAAAGTTGTACATTTTTTTGGTGAAACAACAAGTCCAGATGATATTTATCTAGCATCGCGTGGATTGCGTAGTTTAGCCGTTCGCTTAAAACAGCATGAAGAGAATGGCGTAATACTCGCTCATTATCTAAATGAACATCCTGCAATTGATCTGGTAAATCATCCAGCTTTAGCAATGAATCCATATCATAAACTATGGCAACAGAGCTTCTCTGGTTCTACAGGCTTATTCTCCTTTTACCTAAAACAAAACAATCCGCGCTTTGTAGAGGCTTTCTTTGATTCTTTAAAGCTTTTCCACATCGGCTTGTCATGGGGTGGATTTGAAAGTCTGATTTTGCCAGTTGGAACACCTTATCGCACTCAAAGTCATTTGCCTAGTCGTGGATATTTGGTGCGCCTACATGCAGGACTTGAACATGTAGACGATTTAAAAGCGGATTTGGATGAGGCTTTGGCTATTGCGCAGCGTGCGATAGCTTAATTTCATTATACTTTATCGTAAAATGAGACCTTAAATATCCAATATAGCAAGACTATAGAAGAAACCCTCTAATAAAATAGAGGGTTTAATTTAAAATGGATTAAAAATTATATCGGACACTTAATGTGGCATTTCTTGGTGTACCCCAATTCATAGAGTTTGCACCAATACCTTCGTAGTATTTCTTGTCAAAAATATTGTCAACGTTCAGCTGAAGCTTAATATTTTTATCAACTTGATAGCCTAACATCGCACTAGCAAGTACAAAAGCATCTTGATCTATACGTGTATTTCCAGTACCCGTATAGTATTTACTCTTGTAATTTAAACCTAGTCCAGCACTCCATAGATCTACTTTATATTTCACAAATAGAATAGATGTTGTACGTGAATTCGTTGTATTAACCTTTACACCTTTTGCATCTTTTGCTTCAAAATTAGCAATACCAAAATTAATGCCCCAGTGTTCATTAATTTCCCCATCTGCTTCAAATTCAAAGCCTTTACTTTCAACTCCATCTACACCACGATAAGCTTGTTCATTTGTAAGCTGACCATTACGTACAATAAATTGTCCTGTTATTGCTTCAGCAAAATTAGATTGTTCAATGCGGAATAGTGATAAAGCTGTATTTAAGCGCCCCCCAAACCATTCACTTTTTAAACCAGCTTCGTAGTTCTTACCTTGTGCTGGGTCTAAGTATTGATCATTCACACCTTTACGGCTTTGTGGTTTAAAAATGTCTGTATAGCTGACATAAACAGAATGATCTTTTGCAAAATCATAAATAGCACCAATATAAGGTGTTACTTCATTGTTAAATTCACGATTGCCTACACCATTTTCAGACTCATATTTCCAATTAGATAATCGCGTCCCTGCAATCACTTTTAATGGATCTAGAATTTGAAATTTACCAGAAATATAAGCTGAAGTTTGAGTCGTTTGATTCAGAGCATTTACACCATTCAAAATGACAGATTGAAGTAGTGGTTGTGCCATATTGTTATAGTCGAGCGGACCACCTAAATACTTCTCGACTTCATTTTTAGTATTGGATCCCCCAAAAATATCCTTGGTCTTCTCATTTCTATTCCATGAACTACCAATAATTATTTCTTGTGGGCGGTTAAATAGTGTAAAAGGCGCGTTGATGAAAAGATCAATGTTATTTTCTTCATTCCTTGCTTCAGAGCCATATACTGAAACATTATCTGTGATTTTACCTGTCTTAGGATCAGGTTTATTTTTCAGTGGGCTGGTATTGGTTGCTTTGTTTACTTGCCCTCCAGTGTAAAGCAGAAGGGTATTTACATCTTCTTTACGAAAGGTATATGCAACATTTAAATTAACATCATTGAATAAATTCTGTTTTAAATTGGCGAATACTGCTGTGGTATTTACATCCCAAAAAGTCCAAGGTGCAGTTACTGTTAAGCTTCGATCAAAGTTAGTACGACTTCCATCATCATAAAATGCTGGAGTGCCTCCCCAACGAATACCATCACGTTGTAACTCTTGATAAGTTGCGCCAAGTGACATACTAGTTTTATCACTCAAATCGTAATCAATCGCACCATAAAATACATTGCGTTCTTTTTCATAAAAATCCATAAAGGATTTTTCATCAGCATGTTTGACGAACATACGTCCACGAAGTGAACCATCTTTGTTCAGTGGAGTAGAAATATCCGCAGAGCTACTCCATGCATTCCAAGAACCGAATGAAGTGCTCAGATTACCCGTCAATTCTTTTGCATTGGCATGTTTACGAACCATATTCAGCCCCATTGCAGGGTTACCAGCACCTGTGGTAAGTCCATTTGCACCTTTAACAACTTCTACACGATCATAAATATCTAAATCAAGGTCACCTGCACCTAAGTTTGTGGTACTCGGCATTCCATCTATTAAATAGTAATCGACCTGAAAGCCTCGAGCGTAAACAGACTGACGTTCATCGGTACGCGAGGTTGAAACACCTGTAATGGTATTCATTAAATCTTGAAAAGAATCAATGTTTCGGTCATCTAAATATTCACGTGTTAAAACTTTGACAGATTGAGGTGTTTCACGAAGGGACAAGTTTAATTTTGTTGAAGTATTTGTACTTTTGGCTGTATAGCTTTGAGTCCCTTCTGTAATCGCTGAATTTTCACTTTCTGCTTGTATTTTGATTGTTGGTAAAGCCACTGTTTCTGTTTTTTCTTCCGCATAAACAACAGATGGAATAGTTAAAGCCATAGAAAGTACTAGAGGATGCATTTTAAATGCATGTCTCAAAGGGAAGAAGTTGTACATAAGATTAATTCCAAAATAAAAAATGCGCGCTATCGGTTTTCTGCCTTTCTATTGCTTTGAACCTGTTACGGACGGAAAAGCGTTACAAAAAGTAACATATGGATAATTAATTATCAATAATGATTCTCATTAAATTATATAAATCATTATTCTTATTATTTATATATAAAATATATAATTAATTTTGTTAACAAGTCATGTTTTTATAAAAGATTTTGAATTTTGTTATGCTGTATAGAATAGGGTGAAAATTGCGAATTTATTTTTTATAAAGAAAAACAGAATATCTTTTTAAATTAACTATGAACTTAAAAAATATTTTAATATCAACATACTAAGCCTCATCTTCAACACGAGTTTAATCAGATGCTTTTGGCTGATCAAATTGAGTAAATAGCCAATGATGAACTTTCGATAAGGCTTCAGCACCAACGGTATGACGTGGATAAACGACATAAAATCCTGTTTCCATGGCTAACTCCTGTGGAAAAACTTTAACCAGTATTCCAGACGCTAACTCTGAGTGTACAAATATTGGATGGGTTAAAGTGATTCCTTGAGCAGCAATAGCAGCATCAATCGCAAGTGCAGTCTGATTAAAGCGGATATTTTTAAATAGATTTTGCGTATTCTTGAATTTTAATTTCTCAATAAAATGCGGCCAAAGATTATGTGCATCATGTAATAAGGTGAACTGGTCTAAGGTGCTGATCTCTAAAGATTCCTGATTTGATAGCTTAAGTGACTTGATTAACTCAGGACTTGCCACCGCAATAAAGGTGTCTTGCAACAGTAATTCAGTATTTAAACCTGTACCAAATGGTGGTTTACCATAACGAATTGCCAAATCAACAGCATCATTTTGAAAGTGGGAAACTCGTTCTGTAGCCAAAATCTGCAAGTCAATATCAGGATGAGATTGTCTAAATTGATTTAATCGAGGAATTAACCATTTCGCTGCAAAAGTTGGTGTAACACTCAATGTAATCTGCTGATTTGAATGGTGAAACGATTGAGTTGCCTCAAAAATTAAACTAAAAGCCTGAGTAATGCTCGCGGCATATTTTCGACCATTAGCTGTTAAGTTTACGCCTTTCGAATGTCTCTCAAATAACTTTATTCCCAATTCTTCTTCTAAATGACGGACATGCTGCGCAATTGCACTTTGAGTGACATGTAACTCTTCAGCAGCGAATTTAAAATTTAAATGCCGACTAGCGGCCTCAAAGGCCTTTAATGCGTTCAAAGGTGGTAAGCGATTGAGTAGCGTCATACTATAGTTTTTCTACATTCAATTAAGAGAAAAGGTCAAACCAGATCAACGGAGCTTAATGCTATTCTAGTTACAGTATTCATATATATTCGATCATAAAACATTTAGAGGATAGCACAAATGACTGTAGAAAAAGTAGCATTAATCATGGCTGGTGGAAGTGGTATGGGGGCAGCCGCCGCACGAAAATTACATCAAGATGGCTACCATGTGGGTATTCTTTCTTCTTCAGGTAGAGGAGAAGAGCTTGCTAAACAACTCGACGGCATTGGCGTAACAGGTACCAATCAATCTACAGCTGATATCAACAAGCTGATTGAGCAAACATATCAAAAATGGGGGAGGATTGATGTTTTAGTCAATAGTTCAGGACACGGTCCACGTGCACCTATTTTGGAAATCACTGATGAACAATGGCATTTAGGTTTAGATACTTATTTAATGAATATTATTCGCGCCACTCGCTTAGTCATTCCGATCATGGAAAAGCAGAATGCAGGGGTGATTATCAATATTTCGAGTGCGTGGACATTTGAACCCAGTGACCTGTTTCCGACCTCAGCTATTTTTCGTGCAGGACTGGCTTCGTTTACTAAGATTTTAGCGGATCAATATGCGGCAAAAAATATTCGTATGAATAATATCTTACCAGGATGGATTGATAGTTTGCCTGAAACCGAACAACGTCGCCAATCTGTGCCGTTGCAACGCTATGGTACCAGTGAAGAAATTGCTGCAACTATCAGTTTTCTTGCTTCACAAGGCGCAGGTTATATCACAGGGCAAAATATTCGTGTAGATGGCGGTATCACTCGTTCAGTTTAATTCATGATGATGACCTTAGTTCAGCCTTATCAATGAGTTGATAAGGCTGAATAGAATAATCTAATGATTAGATACATGATTAATTTTATTGAATTTATGTTTGCTTACTATATTAAATGTCTAACACGCGTAATCTTCGCTGGTAATGTCAATTGTTGCACCAGTACTATGACAGGAGCGTCCTGTTGCAAGAAAAGCAACCATTTCGGCAACATCACGTGCAGGCGTAAGTTCGCCTAAAGGCAATTTTTTTAGCAATGAAGGTTCAATCTCTTCTTTAGCGAAATCTGTTACAACCCGTCTAGAGGCAATATCTGATGTGTTAATTTCAGATATTTACGCTCATCAAAATCTAATTATTTCGAGCTATCCATTTCAATTTTAAATTGCCACGCGCTTAGAAAAGTACGGCAGGCTTCTTCATTCAACTGTTGTAACTCTTCAGAAGTGGGAACTGCACCACCTAATAACGTTGCAGGATACGCATAGCCCATAACAGCGCCAAGGAACGCTTTAGCTGCTGCTTCAGAATTTGAAATTTTGATAATTCCCGCATTGTTAGCTGTTTCGAGAATATTGATCATCGATTTTTTGATACTTCCATACGTACGTTGTTGAACCTGCTCAAGTATTTCTGGCATTTCTACTAATGCTATAATGATTAACCTTTGAAGACGAATTACGTTGGTATTGTAGAAATGATTTTGAACAGTTTGGCCAATTTGTATTAATAGCTGCTCTAACATCATTATTTCATTTAAATTATTCTTCTCATCAAATGGTGTTTCCATTTCTGCTTTGAAGTTTTCAAAAATTTCAATGAGTAGAGCTGTTTTTGTTGGGAAGTGATTATAAAGTGTCTGTCTCGTAGTTCCTGCTTTTACCGCAATTTTATCTAAACTTACATCTAAACCATGTTCAAGAAATTGCTCACGTGCTGCCAAAATAATATTTGGACGAGCTTTAGAAGGACGTCCTCGACTTTTCTTTAACATAATTAACCTGAATCGCGGATAAGAAATTGACTAAAAAAAGAGGATAGAGCCATCAGTTGAGTTACCACACAAAACTCACAACCCAGTCCTTATGTTAGATAGTACCCAATTATTCTGTCTAATTGATGATTTCTTTCTAGAATTTGAAGCAATTTATTGAAATTCTTAAAGCAAAACCATAGATGCTTAAGGATTCCTAACTCAATGCTCAGTATTAACTCGTCCCATTTGTTTAGAAGCCTACCTTGTTATCAACATATGATTCATCTGATCAAAAGCAAGATTCTGGTTAATTACAATTTTCAACCTATCAATATCATTTACTTTACAGTAAAGTAAATAAATTATCTATAAGTCTATGGTTCTAGATATGCCTGATTTGAGATTTACTTGTTATAAAATATTTTTTTCCGTTGTTTTACTCCCTTTTATAAATGGGTGTGATTCAGACCAACCTGTAAAAAAAGCAACACAGCAGGTGAGTGTGATAACCATAACTCCTGAAACTATAGAAACTGATCAGGTATTAGCTGGCCGGACAGTTGCATCTGAAGTCTCACAAGTTAGACCTCAAGTAAATGGTGTAGTTGTTGCACAGCTTTTCCAAGAGGGTTCATATGTTAAAAAGGGGCAGCCGCTTTATAAAATTGATTCAACGCTTTATCGAGATAGTCTTGCAGAGGCATTAGGTAATTTTGAATTGGCTCAGGCAACTGTAAATTCAACTCGCCTTCAAGCTGAACGTTATGAGCAATTAATTAGTGTCAATGGTGTTAGTCGTCAGGAGCTTGATGATGCGAGAGCAGCTTATGCGCAAGCAAAGGCTGCAGTGAACGTTAATAAAGCATTGTTAAAAACTGCACAAACCAATCTTAACTATACTCAAATCACAGCTCCAATTTCGGGGAGAATCGGTCGATCTGCGATTACACGTGGAGCCCTTGTAACATCTAGTCAAGTAGATGCTCTAGTAACTATTCAGAATTTAGATCCAATGTATGTAGATTTAACTCAATCCAGTGATGAATATATAGCGCTTCGGAAACAACTTACAGAAGATGGAATAGAGCCTGAGGAGTTAACTGTAAGTTTGGAGTTGAATAATGGAACGAACTATCAAGAAAAGGGAGTTTTTAAGTTTAGCGATATCACAGTAGATGAAGCAACTGGGAGTGTCACATTAAGAGCTTCATTTGCAAATCCGAATCAATCTTTATTGCCAGGAATGTATGTGCGGGCACAACTTGGTACAGGACCACGTCAAAAAAGTTTATTAATTCCCCAAGGGATTGAAATTAGAAATGCTGATAGTGAGGCATTTGTATGGGTTATTGGACAAGGGAATAAAATTGAACAAAGAACGATTACTTTAGGCGAAGCCATAGACAATCGATGGTTAGTATTATCTGGTTTGCGTTCTGGAGATAAAGTTGTTGTCGAAGGTCTGCAAGGATTAAGTGCAGGTATGGCCGTTGAACCTACACCCATTCGCTGAGGAATTTTCGTATGCTGTCTAGTTTCTTTATCGCTCGTCCGATATTCGCTTGGGTACTGTCCATATGCATTATGGCAATGGGTGCAATTTCCATTTTCACTTTATCTGTTGAGCAATATCCTGATATTGCACCTCCCGGTGTAAATGTAACAGCAAACTATCCTGGTGCATCAGCCAGTACAGTTGAAGATAGTGTTACTCAAATATTAGAGCAACAAATTAAGGGAATTGATGGTTTACTTTATTTTTCATCTACAAGTAGTTCAGCTGGTCAAGCTCGTATTAGTTTGAGTTTTGATCAAAATACGAATCCAGATACAGCTCAAGTTCAGGTACAGAACGCAGTAAATCAGGCATTGAGTCGTTTACCACAAGAAGTTCAACAACAGGGCATAACCGTTACAAAGTCTCAAGGAGATAGTCTGTTAGTTTTTGCTCTTTATGATGAAAGTGGTGCAAGATCAGATGTTGATATATCTGATTACATGGTAAGTACACTTCAAGACCCCCTAAGTCGGGTAGATGGGGTTGGTGAGATCACAGTATTTGGTGCGCAATATGCGATGCGAATATGGCTTGATCCGCATAAGCTAAATAGTTATAGCTTGATGCCATCCGATGTTAGAGCTGCTATTGAAGCTCAAAATACTCAAATCACAGCAGGTGAGCTTGGAGCTTTACCGACTAAAGAAAACCAAGCTTTAAATGCAACTGTTACTGCATTGTCTCGTTTACAAACGGTAAGTCAATTTGAAAATATTATTTTGCGGACTGAGCCAAATGGCAGTGTAGTATTGCTAAAAGATGTTGCTCGTGTCGAACGAGGCGCAGAAAGTTATCAGACTACCACGAGATTGAATGGTAAATATGCTTCAGGTATGTCAATTCAGTTAGCGTCAGGTGCAAATGCCCTTGAAACAGCTGAACGTGTTAAAGCAGAGGTTTCAAGATTAACAGCATCCATGCCAGCAGGTTTAAAGGTGGCTTATCCACGTGATAGTACTCCATTTGTAGAAGCATCTGTTCAAGGCGTGATTAAGACCCTAGCTGAGGCAATCCTCCTTGTCATTATTGTGATGTTCGTGTTTTTGCAAAGTTGGCGCGCCACATTAATTCCTGCAATTGCTGTTCCAGTGGTTTTGTTAGGTACCTTTGGAATTCTGAGTGTATTGGGTTATACCATTAACACATTGACATTGTTCGCGATGGTATTGGCGATTGGACTCTTGGTTGATGATGCCATTGTCGTTGTAGAAAATGTTGAGCGTGTAATGCATGAGCAAGGTCTTGATCCAAGAGAAGCTACGCTTATTTCTATGAAAGAAATTTCAGGTGCGTTAGTTGGTATCGCGATGGTCTTGTCTGCTGTATTTCTACCGATGGCTTTTTTTGGTGGCTCCGTAGGGATGATTTATCGGCAGTTTTCTGTGACATTAGTCTCAGCAATGGTACTTTCTGCTGTGGTTGCCCTAACTTTATCTCCAGCCTTATGTGCTACTTTACTTAGACCTAACAATCATCAGCATAAAAAGAGACGTTTCTTTACTTGGTTCAATCAAAAAGTAGAGCTAAGTCAGTCCAAATACCGTAATTTACTCGTTAAGATCATCAGTAAACCTAAAATATTTATGGTTTTATTTGTTGTGATCACTGCTTTATTAGGGTGGCAATACACACGAATGAATACGGGCTTCCTCCCACAAGAAGATCAGGGTTCTGTCATGGTCCAATTTAGTACGCCTGTGGGCTCGACCTTAGCTGAAACCCAAGAAATAGGTAACCAAATTTCAGAGTATTTCATGACGAATGAGAAAGATAACTTGAACGTTATTTTTATGGTTATGGGACGAAATAATGCTGGTAGTGGTCAGAATGTAGGTATGGCATTTGCCAGTCTAAAACATTGGGATGATCGTAAGGGAGAGAATAATACTGCCGAGGCAATTATTTCTCGTGCAAATGCACATTTTCGCTCAATGAAACAAGCGCGGGTTCAAGTACTTTCTCCATCAGCGGTACGTGGATTAGGTCAATCCAGTGGTTTTGAATTATGGATGCAAGATGCTGAGGGTAAAGGGCGAGATGCTTTGTTAGCTGCGCAAAGTACGGTTCTAAAAGAGGCAAGTGCAGATTCTGGACTTGCCGCGGTTCGATTAAATGGACTCGAAGATAAATCTCAATTACAAGTCAATATTGATCAACGTAAGGCAAGTGCATTCGGTTTAGCACAGACTGATATTAGTAGTACTTTATCAACTGCATGGGGTGGTTCATATATTAATGACTTCATTGATAGAGGTCGTGTCAAACGCGTTTATTTACAAGGTGATGCGGCATATAGGTCATTACCACAAGACATTGGTCAGTGGTATGTAAGAGGAACGACAGGAGAGATGACACCATTTGCTAGTTTCTCATCTGTTAATTGGCAAATGGGACCGCAGATGTTGCAACGTTTTAATGGTCTTTCATCTGTTCAGCTTCAAGGTTCTGCCGCAACTGGTGAAAGTTCAGGGGCTGCAATGAATAAAATGCAACAGTTAATTGATCAACAACAAGGCTTTAGTCTTCAATGGAGTGGCTTGTCTTATCAAGAAAAGTTAGCGAGTGGTCAGACGATTTGGTTATATTTGGCATCTATCATATTTATTTTTTTATGCTTAGCTGCATTATATGAGAGTTGGTCAATTCCATTCTCCGTTTTGCTTGTTATCCCTCTTGGATTAATTGGTGCTGTTATTGCAGCCAATATTGCAGGATATGTTAATGACATTTATTTTCAGGTCGCGATGCTGACAACCATTGGTCTTTCAGCTAAAAATGCGATTCTTATTGTAGAGTTCGCAGCAGCGAAACTAGCAGAGGGTCAGTCATTAATAGAGGCTGTTATTGAGGGTGCAGGCCAAAGATTAAGACCCATTATCATGACCTCATTGGCATTTGTTGCTGGTGTTTTACCACTGGCAGTTTCAACAGGAGCTGGTGCAGCGAGTAGAAGAGAAATTGGTATAGCTGTGACAGGAGGGATGATATCCGGCACATTGCTTTCAATTTTCTTTGTTCCATTATTTTTCTTTTTGGTACGTAAGGTATCTATAAGATTGAAAGTTTCTCCTAATAAATGATGTAAGGTCCTTACTTATATTATGTGCATTAGGATACTCAGTAACGTGATGTATAATCTTGGATCATCACGTTACTGAGCTGTGGCAACAATAGTGTTATCTAGCCACAGTCTTGGATATCTTAGTTAACTTATGTTTATATAAAATCTAGTTCATAATTATAAGGAAAGGAGAAACATACTTATTAAATTTAATAATTTAAACTGATAATTTTCTAAAATAGTAAATTAAGTTCATGAACTAATGACAATGATCTCAACATACATTAATTACAGGACAAAACACATTTTCTGCTAAAAAAACGGCTTTAGTGATAATAGAAGAGTTAGAAAAGTCATAACTTAATGACTCAAAAAAACCTAAAAGCAAAATCAGTGATGGCTTTACTTTTAGGAGAGTTAAATAAAATGATCTGCATTAGCAAAACTAATTTTAAGGAACAATTACAAAATCAGGATTTGCTATTGCAAAAACAGCTTCACGGTCTGCAACTGGCGGATAAATCCATACCGTATTAATTTCTTGCTTAATTTTTTTCGCCTCGTGACGCACAAATTGAACTTTTCGATCCCATCCTTCAGTGTAAAGTGCTCCCCATGGGCCTAAGTCGACACAAGTCACATACTTTGGTTGGCTATACGCATGTAATGGCAAATCTACCAATTCTGCCGCGGCATTGTAACCCGCTACGCGGCCTAGGCTCATGGCATGCTGACATGACATCACGTTAAAATTACCTAAATTGTCGGTTGGAACTTTTACAGTATCACCCGTCACAAAAATATTTTTGGCCTCTGATGCATGTAAATAAGCATCACCTAAAATACGACCTAAATTATCTTTTTCACCTACAATTTGAGAGGTCAACGAGTTCGCTCGCATGCCCGCAGTCCAAATGACAGTTTCTGTTTCAATTCTTTCGCCGTTAGAAAGTGTTACCCCAGAAGCATCAAGTGCAGTAACGCGTAGCCCAGCTTTACCTTCAACGCCGAGTTCGCTAAGAGCTTCTCGAATTACCACTGCAGCTTCGTCACCCAATGCTGCACCAATTTCTGCTGATGAATCGACTAAAACCACACGAATATCAGTTTCAGCTAAAATGCTACACAGGCGTTCAGGCATTTCGGCAACTGTTTCAAGCCCTGTAAGTCCACCACCAGTAACGACTACGGTATTACGTGCTGCATTTGTAGGTTTATTGGCTAAGTTTTTAAGATGCTGGTCTAGTTTTTCAGCATCTGCTAATGTACTTACGCTAAATCCATAGTCTTTAAGCCCCGGTATAGGTGGCATAAAAGTAGTACTTCCAGTTGCCAGAATAAAACGGTCATAACTTAAGCTTTGTTGATCGCCGTGGATCGTTGTAATCACAAGATTTTGGGCAGTAGTATCAATTTCATTTACCCAGCCAGCCACATATTTAACGTCAACGACATTTAATATGTCTAATATATCAGGATACATATTTTCAAGTACAGCTTCATAAAGACGAGGACGAATATCAACATTCGGACTCGGGGAAACCATCACCACTTCAATGTTTTGCTGTTGGGAAGTCAAGTGAATTGCTCGTTGTGCGGCAAGTGCAGCCCATAAGCCAGCAAAGCCAGAACCTGCAATAATAATACGCTTACTCATTTGATTATCCTTTTGATAGGTTTTTCGGACATACAAATTCCAGCTCATCCCAAAATTTTGGGTGAGCGAATCCTTTCTCTGACTGTCCGAAAAATCTGAGAAGGCGTTTAAAACGTTTAGAGAAGTTTTACCTTAGGGATGAAAGCCCTATAAGCTCATTAGTCGGGCGTATCCCGTGATATTTTACTTTTCCGCATTCTTGCTGTTCTTCCTTCAATGCGTTCATTGATCCAGCCATTTACATCACTAAAAAATACGTCGGGTGCATAACGGCCAAAACGGTCTGCAATATCACCAAGTGTATGAGCACCTAAAGCATCTCGCATGGCTTTTTCAGCCTGTAGCATAACTGCATGCACTGCACACACACCACTGGTTGCCCAATCGGGTGGGGCATTGTTAAAGACCGCACATTTTCCACGTACTTCTTGGCATTCAAAAAGCGGTTTTTCACCTTCAATTGCATTCACAATATCAAGAAAACTGATTTCGTGAGCAGATCGGGCCAGTAAATACCCGCCACGAACACCTTCTTGCGCCAAAACAAGTTTTGCCTTTTCAAGTTTAGGAAATATCTTGGCCATAAAGCTAGGAGAGACGCCTTGCAATTCAGCTAAATCCTTACTACTCAATGGTTTATCTTCATTCTTTACAAGAAATAGAAGACAGTGAATCGCATACTCGACGCTACTAGTGATATAAGCCATTTCATTTCATAATTGATCAATTACAAACACAGACTAATGTAGTCTGTGTTTTAAGTCAATAATAAAACTAAGACAAAGTTAGTCCTAGTTTTATTAAAAGAAAATATAGAGGAAAACAATAGGGCTATATCACTGAATTTAAATACCTTTAAATGATAATTGAGGGACGTAAATAATTTAAAATGATTGAAAAAATTACGAACGCCACCAATAATTTTCGACATTTGGCTGGTTTAAGTTCAATACTTCTCCCATTTGAGGCGTACTAATCGCTAAGTCGTTTTGATGAGCCAAAGCCACAATTCGTTCAAATGGGTCGTCCCAAGCATGAAGCGCTAAGTCAAAAGTCCCATTATGGACAGGCAACAAATGACGTCCTTTTAAATCGATATACGCTTGTAAAGTTTGCTCAGGTTGCATGTGAACATCTGGCCATTCTGGATCATATGCCCCAGTTTCTAACATGGTAAGATCGAAAGGACCATAACGATGTCCAATCTCTTTAAACCCATCGAAATAACCAGTATCGCCACTAAAAAACACCCGTAGATCATTATCAATAATCACCCACGATGCCCAAAGCGTTGCGTTGCTATCACCCATACCACGGCCTGAAAAATGATGGGCAGGGGTAGCAATCAGCTCAAGACCATCTACATGGGTTGTTGCCCACCAGTCAAGTTGCTGAACCTTTTCTGCTGGAACGCCCCATTTAATCAATGTGTCACCAACACCAAGTGGTGTTAAGAAGTGTTCAACTTTGTCTTTGAGTTGGATTACTGCATGGTAATCGAGATGGTCATAGTGGTTATGCGACAAAATCACGCCTTTAATGGGAGGTAAGTCCGCAATGCTAATCGGTGGTTGGTGAAAACGCTTTGGGCCAATCCACTGAAAAGGCGAGGCACGCTCAGAAAAAACAGGATCGGTTAACCAAAATTCATTACGTAATTTTAATAAAATGGTCGAATGCCCAAGACGAAATAGAGAACGGTCTGGGGCACTCATGAGTTGTTCTTTTGATAAACTTAACACAGGAATCTCTCGGTTTGGCACCGTATTTTTCGGTTTGTTAAATAGAAATTTCCACATTAAGCCTAGCGTTTTTCCGAAAGAATGTGTGTGCAGATTCGGCCGTGTATTGCTATATTTCCCATTGTATTGCTGTGATGACATGAAGGGAGAAGGCAAGTCTGTTGCGTTTGAAATTGTCATTTTATTTTCCTTGAGTGGAACAAGCTATATCTGTAAATAAGAACTTGAGATAAGTGCTTATTTTGATTTATTTAAATGAGTATTTAATCACTCATTAATTAATTTAAAAAAAATAAGAATGCTGCACATCCTTACTTTAGTCTTTATCTACATTGAAACTGCATGCCAAAACGCTTCAAAACCTGACTTCCGATAAAGATCAGCTTGAGAAGTGTCTTGGGCAATAAAGTTGAGTGTGACTTCGGCAAGTGCACCCAAAATCGAACCAATAAACAAGGGTGGATAATCTCTTAATTTGCCGTCATCGATATGTTCTTGAATAGTCTTAGTAAAATCACAAAAAGTTTGCATACCAATGTGTTTACTCTGCTCTGTAATTTGTTCTGAAGTCGACAACTGTGCCATCACTTTACGTTTGAGTGGGGCATCTAAACTCCAGTCCAAATAGCTTTGCCAGATATAAAACATTTGGCTTTGTAGGTCTGAGTTGTTCGGATAATTCAGCATTATGACCTGACGCAGTTCGGCCTTTAGCGAAAGGTATAATTGGTTGAGTAATTCCTCTTTATTACTGAAATAAGTAAATAAAGTACCTTCTGCTACACCAGCGACTTTGGCTATTTTTGAAGTAGATGCGCGCTCTCCAAGTTCTGCCAATGTTTCAATAGCAGCATTTAAAATTGCATTACGTTTATCTTCACTACGAGGACGGGCCATAGATAAATATATTAATTGAGTGATTACTCAATCATACATAAAAATAGATAAAGCGCAAGATATATTTAAAAAGGGATGGGCTTTTCAAGATCACAAGCTATAGCATCACATAGACAGGGCCACACAGCAAAGTTAGCGCTTTAATTAATAGTCATAATTATAATTTCGGCAAGCGATAAGACGCTAGAAATTATTGATCACTGTATGGAATCACGTGAGTCAGGTAATGCTTCTATAGAATAGAACTATTTTTAAGTCTTTGATCTATATTTTAAAATTTAAATCACGACAACTTTTCAGAGATATGTGTAATCCTGAATATCTGCTGTTACAGCATGTGTAAATTGCTAGATTATCTCATCAGATTGTTTCAGTATAGATCCAGACACTCGAATTTACAGGACAATCATCATGATATTGAGATATCGTATATTTTTAAAATATCTTTCTATTTTAGGTTTTATGGCAAGTTCTGCTATGACTAGCGTAGCTTTCGGAAGTTCCGAGCAGGCATGGAACAAGCATGATCAGGAAATAAAAGCGGCTTGTATAAAAGCAAGTCAACTTAAAAATGCCAAGACAGTAAGCAATGTCATGCTGTTTGATGATCGTGTTGGATATTCGGCACTCTTGATTCAAGGAAAATATCCGCAAGCACATATGAAAAACAAAACAGGGCAAGAACTGTGTTTATGGAATAAGACATCGAAGAAAGCTTATTTAACTGAAGCAAATACGAAAGTACATTGAAGTCATAACCATACAAAATCGAGTAGCGATCTGATTTCAGCATAACTTATATTATGTTACTTGGGATACTCAGCAACTTGAAGATAATTTCACTGATTCAAGTTGCTGAACTGTAGCAACAACAGCATTGTGTAGCCACAGTCTCTGATATTCTATTTAACTTATGTTCACATAGAATTTATTTCATAATTAAATTTAATTATTTAGAGCACTAAAATAACAATTTATAAAATATTTGGTTTATGAACCTAGCTATGAATACATAGTTTCCTACTAAAAAGTTCTTAAGAATAAACTAAATTTGTCTAGGAGAGTGATGGCAGTCCACCACTAACTAACAGGTGTCTACAAAATCGGTGGCTATTCACCGTTTGAAGAATAATTAAGCTATAAATATGTTTATATCTAATATAATTCTTATTATTTTATTAATATCTTTCTTGGTTCTAGACTTATTTCATCATAAAAATGCGAGTTTAGAAATGCCGATTATTATCTATATTTTCACAATCACCGCCTTTGCTTTAGGCTTAGCAGAATTTGTTCCTATTGGTATCACAGATGTAATGGCAAATGGCTTAGGCGTGAATGTGGAGCAAACGGGTTCGATTATTGCAGCCTATGCCTTAGGTGCAACATTTGCAGCACCAGTATTAACTGCACTCACCAATGGTTGGTCACGTAAAAAAACCATGTTGGTTACGACCATTATTTTTACTTTAGGTAGTCTGGTGACGGCTTTTGCCAGTAGTTTGACTCTCATGATTATTGCCCGTTTTGTTGCCGGTATGGGGCATGGTCTATTTCTAGCTGTTGCTTCAAGCACAGCAGCAAAGCTTGCGGGTCCTGAAAGAGCAGGTAGTGCTGTCGCTATTGTCTTTGGTGGATTTACCATAGCAATGGCAATTGGTGTGCCATTAAGTACTTACTTAGGTGGTGTGATTGATTGGCGTCTGGTACTTGGTTTTATTGCATTGTTTGGAGCCATCGGTTTTGTTGGACTACTCATAGGTATGAAAGACCCATTGCATGCAGATAAAAAAATTGTATTTAGCTCAAAACAGGAAATCTTAACTATTTTTAATCCGAAGTTACTTTCGGGTGCTTTAGTGACCGTATTTGCCTATGCAGGTTCATTTGCAGCTTATACCTATATTGCATCTATGTTAACTGAAGTGACCAAAATCAGCCCAACAGCAGTACCGATGTATACATTGTTATATGGTATTTTCGCTGCTATTGGTAATGTTTTGGGTGGTAAAGCAACTGACTTTATGGGTGTCAATAAAGCGAATATCTTTATTATTTTAGGTATGATCGTAACTGCGTTCGGTATGTGGATCTTTATTGGTTCACCGATCATGATGGCTGTATTGGTGTCTTTACTTGGTTTATTCACATTTGGTGCAGTACCTGCCTTACAAGCACGTTTAATGGCTGTTGCTCAAAAATATGCACCGAATGCAGATAACGTTGCAGCAGGATTAAATATTGCAGGTTTCAACTCCGCGATTGCCTTTGGTTCAATTTTGGGTGGTTTAACCATTAGTCATGTTGGTTTAAGTTTTACTGGGGTTACTGGCGCAATCTTGTCTGCGATTGGTTTGATGATTTTAATCGCTCAAATTCAGAAAAATATAGCAATAGACGCTGTTAAAAACTAATGATACTGATAGAAAAGAAATCCTCGGATTTCTTTTCTATTTTTTATGGATTCAATCCCTTAGAATAAGTTGAAGAGCCAGAATAAATGATCAAACTTATGAGTCGTCTAAGTCACTTAAGAACATTTTTAGAAGTCTATCGGTCTAAGTCTTTTTCTAAAGCGGCTGAAAGTTTAGCTATTACTCAACCAGCAGCATCTTTACATATTCAGTCTTTAGAAACATTTATTGGAAACAAACTTTTCATAAGACAATCTCGTGGAGTTGAACCAACCACAGCGGCGGACGAATTGGCTCGCTCGATTGCTCCGAATATTGATGCACTTGAGCTTAAATTATCTTCTTTTAAACTCGGTAACATTCATGGCGGAACTATACATTTAGCAGCTCCTGCGGATTTTTTATATTATTGTCTAACGAAACCTATGCTTTCTCTTATGGAACAAGGTTTTAGTATCCGATGCCAAACGGGGAATCGTCAAAAAATCTACGAATTGCTCCAAGATAAATCAACTGATTTAGTCATTACTGCGTCAAGACCTGACGAACAACAATTTGAGTTTTCAGAATTATTAACAGAAAGATTTATCTTAGTTCATGCACCAAGCTTAAGTCACAAAATAGGAAAAAAACCAAATAAAGAAGTGTTGTCTCAGATACCTCTCATTGCATTTGATGAGGATCTACCTTTAGTTCGGAATGTGTGGTCTAATTTATTTGAAACTAAAGTAGACATGCTTGCTTCATTTATTGTTCCAGATTTACGAACAATCAAGCAGTTATTGGTTGATGGACAGGGGTGGTCTGTTCTTCCAGATTATCATTGTGAGCAAGAACTCAAGGATGGAACTTTGATTGCAATGAATAGCAGAATTGAAGCACCTACTAATCAACTGTATTTGGTTTGGCAGAACGGTGTGCAGAAACCTAATATTACTTTTGTACGTGAATATTTATTAGGTTTTTTCAATTCAAAGTGATAACCCAACATTAGTATATTCCATATGTTATTGAGGCTAGGGTTTTGATAGCTACGATTTCTGTTTGGCTTTTTGGCGTAAGACATACAAATATAAGCTTTCTACTTTTTCACGTGCCCATGGGGTAGTACGTAAGAATCGCAATGATGACTTAACACTTGGATCTATGCAAAAACATCTAATTTCAATTTTACGACTTAAGCCTTCAAAGCCATCGTAGTAATCTAATAATTCATCCAAAATGTCAGCAAGTTTTTTGCCGTGTAGAGGGTCATTGGAGGCGTTCATAATAGATCAACCATATTTTGGGAGGCCATCATTATAACCTGAGCTAGTTGAAAAATGAGAGGGTTGGAATTTAAGTGTAATTAACATAGAAAATTACAGCTTATTTTCTAGTTAACTTTTTTCTAAATATAAATTAGGGCATACAGAAAAGCAGCATTTCCAGATATTACGTCTAGATATAAAGATTAGGTCAGCATCACAAGCCTTATGTAACTTAGGATAGTCGGCAACGTGAATTAAAATTATCAGTATTCACGTTGACGATCTGTGGCAGC
>NZ_WJYH01000065.1:0-20612 GCF_009668065.1 Acinetobacter sp. RIT698 | reverse complement strand
GTCAGTGATAAATAAGACGCAATAAACATTTAACAACTTAACCCTCTAAGCTAAGTTCGTTTGCTGTATCGCGTCGGGATGAGCTCATTATAGGGCAATTTCTTACACACGCAAGTGCTTTTAACTGATTGTTTTATTGAGTGTTGTATTTTTATGCACTGTTTTGGTTCATTTTTAGGCTTTTTGTCGCGTAAGCTTTTAATATTAAAGCAGAAATATGAACAAAATATTTCTGCTTTATTTTTTAACTATTTTTTCACATTTGTTTTTATTGTTTGAATACTGATGATTTTTACAGCTTGTTTAGGTACATCTTGGTGCATACCCACTGTTTGTGTTGGTGTCTGTACGATTTTATCGACGATATCCAGTCCTTGTGTCACCTTACCAAATACGGCGTACCCAGGGTTTCCAGCAGACTTATTTAAAAAGTCGTTATTTGCAACATTAATAAAGAATTGACTGGTTGCAGAGTTTGGCGCATTAGTCCGTGCCATAGCCAAAGTCCCACGAACGTTCTTTAAGCCATTGCTAGATTCATTCTGGATCGCTGGTTGAGTAGCCTTCTCTTTCATGTTGCTATCAAAGCCACCGCCTTGAATCATAAAACCAGGGATAACACGATGGAAAATGGTGCCGTTGTAAAATTGACTATTTACATAGCTCTTAAAATTTTTTACTGATATCGGTGCTTGATCATCATAAAGCTCTATATTGATGTTGCCTAAATTGGTTTTAATTTGCATATCTGTATTGGCGAACGCTTGATTCACCAAAACCACTAAAGCAAGACCGATGCCTATTTTTTTGATCATTCTCTTTTCCTTAAACATTTTAAATTAATAAGCCTCTCATAGTAGTCTGCTTTTATTCTGTTGAAAAATGACATTTAAACACGTTTACCAATACTCAACAGTATTCACGACTATATCTATATAGCTGTCATAAGCCTTACTGGTTGTTGAATATGTTGATGATGCTTTATCAACAAAAGAACTGTATGGATAAATCCGTGTGCTTAGCCTTTATAGAACAATTATTCTTATTTGATTATTTTTTAATCAATCACTTTTGTTCCACGTGAAACAAAAGTGACTTGTACAAGATGATATTGTGTTATTGCTTATCCCAGAATTTACGGAACTCTTTACTCATCTCTATAACGTATTTTTTAGCTTTACGTGAAACAGGGGTTAAGTTAATAAATCCGTGGGTTTGATCTTCATAATCCTGATAATGAACCTTTACGCCATTTTGACGTAACTTATAAGCATAAATTTTACCTTCATCGTGCAAAAGATCATGTCCAGCCGTTACTACAAATGCAGGGGCAAGTTTCTTTAGCTGGCCATTGGTCGGTGAAATGATTGGATCATCCAATGCCATATTAAAACGTGTCGCATAATAGTCGGTCACATAATCAATATCTGAGCCTGTCAACACCAAGCCATCTTTATAAGCAAAGAAAGATGGATGTCGACTCTTAAAATCAACGGCAGGATAAATCAAGAACTGGGCTTGAGGCGCAAACACTGTATTGACTGTGCGTTGTGCAACAACAGCGCTAATATTTCCACCCGCACTATCTCCTGCAACCGCAATCCGGTTTTTGAGAATTTTAAATTGACGGCGATTTTGATACACCCAAGCCAAAGCATCTTCACAAGACTGAATTAGGTCACGTGGGCCAACTTCAGGTGCGAGTGGATATTCAATACTTAAAACCTGAACTTTTGCATGAGCAGCAATTAAGCGACACACTTCATCATGGGTGTCTACACTACCCACCACAAAACCACCACCATGATAAAATACAATCATTGGCAATTTTTTATTTGGTGCAGGATGGTAATGGCGTGCGTAGACGCTGCCACTTTGTAGCGGAAGACGAATATCTTCAACAAATTGGATATGGGTCGGTTTGTTTATAATAGATTGCATTTGTGATTCAAATTGCTTTCTAGAGCGCTCTACATCTGCGCCAATAAAACCTACTTTGCCCTGTTTAAGTTGAGCTGCCATCAAACATTTGGTGAAACTATCCAATTGAGGAAATTGGTACGGGTAACCCAATAACTTGGTTAATGACTCTTGAGCGAATGTAGGCAAACGATCTAAAGCCCTACCTGCCGAACCCTGCCCTTTTTCGACTAAATCATGAATACTACGTTGAAAAGCAACCATTACGATTCTTCCTTAAATGTTCAAATTCTTCATATTGTCTACATGATCAGGCATCGACTGACTATAATCTTATACAAGTCTCATCATCGATATACAAATATAATTTTTAAATACGCTAATCTGAGTTAAATGACTTGTCATTGACTATTTTGCTATATCTGAATTTTTTTTTGCTATTTTGCTTGTTAAATGGAGGCAACTTATGGCTATAAAAGCATTAATTGTTTCATTCATAACATCTATTATTGCTGTTGGTTGTGTTGCATTTCCTGAAGATGGTTATGACTCTCGCGGCTATGGGCAACCCGTATATCGAGATTATGGCTATGGACAACGCTATGATCCAAGATATGACCGAAACAATGATCGCCAACGTTGGGAACGCGAGCGAGCTTATCGTTTACAACAAATGCGCATTGAACAAGAACGGCGCCAAAAGAACTGGGATAAACAACGCTGGCAATATGAACAAGCCAAACGTGATCAAATGAAAAAACAGCAATCGGAACAACATAGAAAAGATTGGAACAATAAATCAAATCGTGACCACCGCTGGGACAACCGACCTGATCAAAAACAGTGGCAACAGCGTGATCGTCAAAATCAACAACAGCAACGTGATAAAAGACGTGATGAGCGTAAAAACAGAGATCACAACAAAGATTAATCTTCAAGAATTTGGGGCGAACCCAGATTCTTTTGTCTTTTTAGCAAACAATTTATTCATTTATAAAAGCAAAAGTAATGATTTTCCTCAGTAATTAATAGCTTCTGATATTTCTTCTTTGCTGAGAAAATTTTGTCATTTGGGTCATTGCGAACCGACTCATTTCAAGTAATGATTTCAATAACATCAATTCATCATTGAACTCGAACAATTGATTTGGAAAATCGATTGTTCAGAATAGATCATGTTGGGTTTAGCAATAAACGATTTTCTAAACTAGATACATTTTTGATGTCACAAAGTTCTATTGGTCGAAGCTCTTCGATTCAATTGAACATGAATAATATTGATCATGGAAAGGAAAAAAATAATGAAATGGTCTAATGCTCTCATTGCTGCTGCGGGTCTTTTGCTTGCAACATCTGCCACTCAAGCAAAACAAGTCATGTGTGTATTTGATTTAGTAGGCAAAAATGGTGATGTGTTTACCTTAATGAAAGATTATCAACTTGCAGCGAAAAACTGGGGTGCGGATCTGGAATTAAAAGTGAATTCAAATGAATCTGTTATTGCAGAAGATTTTAAAGCGGGTAAATGTGATGCTGTCAGTATCACAGGTATGCGTGGCCGCCAATTTAATAGTTTCACCGGTTCTTTAGATGCAATTGGTGCGATTCCAGATCTCAATCTCGCGGTAAAAGTCATGCAAGGCTTAGCAAATCCAAACTTTGCAAAATACATGACCAGCGGAAAATATGAAGTTGTTGGTGTTATTCCAGTAGGTGATGCTTTCCTGATGGTCAATGACCGCAATATCAATACCGTTGCAAAAGCAGCGGGTAAAAAAATTGCGGTACTCGACTATGATCAAGCACAAAAAATTATGGTTCAACAAATTGGTGCTCAAGCAGTTGCCGCGGATGTTACAAATTTTGGCAGTAAATTCAATAATGGTCAGGTTGATATTATTGGTGCACCTGCAGCGGTATTTAAACCTTTAGAGCTGCATAAGGGTTTAGGGACTAAAGGCGCTATTGTGAATTACCCACTGCTACAAGTCACAGGTAATATCATCATTCGTCCAGATAAATTCCCTGCTGGCTATGGTCAAAAATCTCGTGATTGGATTAAAACGCAATTGCCTCGTGCAAACACCATCATTGGAAAAATGAAAGCAGATATTCCAGCGAAATACTGGATGCAAGTTCCAGATGGTGATAAACCTGGTTATCAAAAACTCATGCGTGAATCTCGTATCAGCTTGACCAAACAAGGCGTTTATAACAAACAAATGATGAAAATCCTTTGGCAATTCCGTTGTAAAAACGATCCGAAAAACTTTGAATGTGCGCTACAAGATGAGAACTACAAATAATTCTAGATTAAATCCGATAAATTTAGTCTGAATTTACTTTAAAGTTCACTCACTGACCATATATTGAGTATGTTATACTGAATATATGGTCTTTTCATTTAAGCCATTTGAAATCTGAGGAACAATATCATGACCGCCCAAGCACTTGAGCTGACTGACAATGCTGCAAATAAAGTTCGCCAACTTCGTGATAGCGAAGGTAATCAAGATCTGATGTTACGTGTCTATGTAACGGGTGGCGGCTGTTCAGGATTTTCTTATGGTTTTAACTTTGCCGAAAGTATGAATGAAGATGATGCCGAATTCATAAATGGTGATGTAAAAATGTTGGTTGACTCGTTGAGTTATCAATATCTCGTCGGTTCTAAAGTTGACTATATTGAAGGCTTAGAAGGTTCACGTTTTATTGTAGAAAACCCGAATGCAACAACAACTTGTGGTTGTGGTTCATCATTCTCCATTTAATTCAAAGCATATTTTGAATCAAATCATGCCCTCTTCTTATGAGGGCATTTTTATGGTTGAGACATCAAGCTTAAATCGTTTCTAAAATATGTTGGCTCAATTGTTTTGCATTCTGCACTGGAATCCAATGCGTCGCATCCATCACAATTTCTTTATAAGCTGCTTTTACATAATGATGATTTAAGGCAACGCTTTTAGAACCGATCGCCGAGTCATGTTTGCCCCAAATAAATAAAGTCGGCACACAAACTGGTTGGGTTAAATTTTTATTTGAACTAAATGGAAGTCCCCGATACCAATTTAATGCAGAACTTAGACGCTTTTCCACCACGATGTCTTGTTGGAAATCTTCGAGTTGTTTTGCGGTCATTCCTGAATCTTTTAATAAACCTAGACCCAACTTCGGTAATTTCTCAAATAATAATTCTGGAATTTTAGGTAACTGGAATAAACCAATATAGTAAGATTTTAACAATTGATTACTGCTGAACATCGAACGCATAAATGCTGCTTTATGCGGTACAGAAATCGTAATCAAATGTTTTATTTTTTCAGGATAGCGTTGAGCAACATCCCAAGCAACCACTGCCCCCCAATCATGTCCAACTAAATAAACCTGTTGTTGGATCATATCGATTAAAGTATTTACATCTTCAACCAAAGCAGAACTTCTATAATCACGGCGGTTTTGCGGTTGTGCACCTAAACTATAACCACGTTGATTGACAGCAAAAGTACGATAACCGTTTTGATTCAGGATCTCTGCAGTTTCTTGCCAGCTTTTATTGGTTTCAGGAAAACCATGTAACAAGACAAAAGGCTGCCCATCCAAAGGACCCGAATCTATCACATCAAAGCTAAAACCCTCTCTTTGAAATGATTCTATGCGCTGTTTCTGTATCGCTAAGTTCATTGTGATCTCAGTTTTAATTTTTATTGATAGTGGAAGCTTATGCGCTATTTTTTAACAGCAGTAAAGGACAATCTCAGCGCTAAACAGGTCGATCATTGTTCTACAAAATATCTCACACTGCTATACCGCACTTGTTCTTGTGTAAATATTGATTACTAAGGTGTATCACTCACCTTAGCAATCATTTTATTTTTAAACTGCTGTAATCGTGCCTAAGATACGATAGCCTTTTGCCCCCGTAACAGCAGGTAGGTTGCCACTTAACTGTTGGTCAAAGCGCATGGCGAGCCACGCAAATGCGGTTGCCTCTACCCATGTCGGTGCTAAGCCTAGTGCAGAAGTCGATTGTACAGACCAATTGTGCTTACGTAGACGCCAACGGAGTTGTTCAAGTAGATGTGAGTTATAAGCACCTCCACCGCAAACATAGACCTCACCCGTATCTAGAGGCGAACGATAAATGGCTTTCTTGATGGCACGTGTCGTGAGTTTCATCAACGTTGCCTGAATATTTTCAGGGGTATCTTCTAATTCATCATATTCTAAATCATTGCGCCAATCTAAAATCTGCTCATCTAACCATTCCAAGTTAAAGTCTTCACGCCCTGTACTTTTTGGAGGTTCTTTAGAGAAGTATTCATTTGCTTGAAGGCGATCTAACAATGAACGTATCGGTTGACCATAAGCTGCCCAATTGCCATTTTCGTCATAAGGTTGCCCAGTATAACGATGACACCACGCATCCATAAGAATATTGGCAGGACCTGTATCAAAACCATAAACATTCTGCTCATCACCAGCAGGCAGCATGCTGACATTGGCAATCCCCCCTAAATTGAGAATCACTCGATGAATGGTTGAATGTTGGAATAAAGCTTGATGAAACGCTGGAACTAGAGGAGCACCCTGCCCACCTGCCGCCATATCACGACGACGAAAATCTGAAATCACAGGAATTTGAGTAATTTCCGTAATAATATTTGGATCACCAATTTGTAAAGTAAACCCGTGTTCTGGGCGATGCCGAATAGTTTGTCCATGACAACCAATCGCTTTAATTTGGCTTTTATCTAAATTATTTTCTTGTATGAGTTGGTTAATGCCATTGCCAATCATGGTTGCAAGAGCGACATCCGCCTTACCCATTCGATCGATTTCATTATCATCAGGTAAGGTCAATGCCATCAATTCATCGCGTAAATGAGGATCAAAAGCGACTGTAAGCGTGGCATGGATATGTAAAGGATCAAATGAAGCAGCAACAAAATCGACGCCATCCATGCTGGTTCCAGTCATTACGCCAATATAGATTGTTGTCATGAGATATTCTTCGCCTGCATTATGCTGAAAAAATGTTAGTATATCGCACAAATAGTCTAACTGAAGTATTTGGGTTTTTGTAATGTCAAATTTCCTGCCGGCTGAAGAACAACTTGCCCTCATTCGCCGAGGCACTCACGAAATTATTTCTGAAGAAGATCTTCTGAAGAAACTAAAAGAAAATCGTCCTTTAAAAATTAAAGCAGGATTTGATCCAACTGCCCCAGATTTACATTTGGGTCATACTGTTTTAATTAACAAATTAAAAGCGTTTCAAGATCTTGGTCATGATGTCACATTCTTGATTGGTGATTATACCGCCATGATTGGTGACCCAACAGGTAAGAGTGCGACTCGTCCACCGCTATCGCGTGAACAAGTTTTAGAAAATGCCAAAACATATCAAGAACAAGTGTTTAAAATTCTTGATCCAAATAAAACCAAAGTTCGTTTTAACTCTGAGTGGTTTGCAACAAAAACCGCTGCGGATTTGATTCAATTGGCTTCGCAGCAAACTGTTGCGCGTATGCTAGAACGTGATGACTTTACTAAACGCTATAATAGCCATCAACCGATTGCTATTCATGAGTTTTTATATCCTTTAGTTCAAGGTTACGACTCTATCGCGCTTGAAGCCGATGTTGAGCTTGGTGGTACAGACCAGACCTTTAACTTACTTATGGGACGTACTCTTCAAGGTCGTTATGATCAAGAAGCTCAAGTATGTATTACCGTACCGATCCTAGAAGGATTGGATGGCGTCAATAAAATGTCGAAGTCTTTAGGCAACTATATTGGTGTATTTGATGCCCCTGGCGCAATGTACCAAAAAGTATTGTCTATGCCTGACAGCTTGATTGAACGCTATTTTGAATTACTCAGCTTTAAGTCTATGGACGAAATTGACGTTCTTCTCAAAGAAATGGCTGAAGGTCGTAATCCGCAAGACATTAAGAAAATTCTTGCACTTGAGTTGGTTGAACGCTTCCATGGCGCAGAAGCTGCTGAACATGCACATAAAGGTGCGGGTAACTTAATCACAGAAGGTGAGCTACCTGAAGGTACGCCTGAAGTGACTATTTCTCGTGGTGAATACAATGGAGAAATCTCGATTGTGTCTATTTTACGTGCCGCAGGCTTAACCAAGAATTCAGCACAATCTAAAGATGCTGTTTCACGTGGAGCCGTAAAAGTAGATTGGGAAGTTGTGGATGCAAACTTCACTGTGAAAGAAAATGTCACTCTAGTCATTCAGGCAAGTAAAAAAGCCATTGCAAAAGTGACCTTTACCGATTAATCCCGTCTAAGCCAATAAAACCAGAAAAGCCATCAACATTGATGGCTTTTCTATTGAATAAATTTATTCACCTGCAAGTGAACATTCAAAGTTGGTGCGATCTACCGTACAGCGTGCTTTTTTCAGTACCGACATCATCACAGGATCGTACACCCCTCTTTTTGTTAACTCAATCCGTCCTTCTCGCCATAATTTCTGATAACGGAGTGCATCATCCTTGGACACATTTAATTTATATTTTGCTGGAATTTCAGCTTCCATTTTTTCTATTTTCTTAAATGAACTTGGTAACTGCTTCACAGCCCACTCACGTGACTTAATACCAAAACCTTCTGGAAACTGCTCAGGTTTAATAATTAAATCGGCAGTCACATTCACTACGGGATAAGTAAACATTGCACCATTGCTACCTAAACCTTTATAAATTTCCAATGGTTTATAGGCATAGGCTGGCGAAGCAATCGCATCCACCTCACCATCATTAAATTTTTTCACAAAATTAAAAATATCAGAAGGAACTCCGATTGCACCTACACGTTCAACGGCAACCTTTTGTGCAAGATCATAATGCAGATAGGCAAACTTTTTACCTTTGCCCTTTTCCAAAGTATTCATTGCGCGATCTTTAACAAAGATATAAGCAATACCAATCGGGGTAATCATTGCCAATTCATATTTGACCCCATTTTTTTCAGAAACCAATCTTTTTGCATTGCGTTTATCCAAGGCATAATTGATCGCTCTTCTGGCAATTTCATTGTTGGGAATTCCTCCCAAAGCATCAATAGATCCACCAAATTTATTGTATTCACGTGAGCGCATCGTGGTCATTGCAGCGGCATCACATTTATTGGTTTTAAAATTTTTATCCACGGCTTCTTCTGACTGATACACGGTTAAATTAATATCAGCGCCCCATGCTTTGGCTGCTAAAGCCCATTCTTCCATGAGCTTATAAGATTCACCCGCTTTACCCAGTAAATCAAACACACACACATTTTGTTTTGCCTGTAGTAGCGGTGAAAAAAAAACTGAAAAAACAATCGGGAAATATCCTATTTTATTCATCATCTAACGTCCATATTTTTATAAATAGATTTATCCTTGTAGATGTAAAAGCAATCCGAGTCTTTTACTTTAACTACACATTTCTAGGTGATACTGTGATTAATTCTACATAAATTGGATATTTTTTGTTAGTTTTTTAACCAAATTTTAGATGAGATAAAAAATTTAGGGCAAAATTCTGATAAAAGTAAGCGGCTGAGCTAATTTCATTGAGCGGTTTTTTATTGAGTGGTTGTAAAATTAAAATATTCTAATGATTGCTGTTGGTTTGGGAGATATACGCATTTTTTTTATTGAAGCATTCACAATAAAGCATTGTTTGTTTTTTTTGAATTGATCCTATTTACCCAATTTATTGTGCATTTCACTCAAGAAAAGACATTTTGTCACTTCTTTTATCAAATACATTTTTTGAACTCTACCATTTATCCTTTACTATACCGCATCCGATATTCAATAGTCAGTTTCCTATGATTCAGTTAGACCAACTTTCAATTCGCCGTGGTGGACGCATTTTATTCCAAAAAGCGTCTATGCAACTTCATCCTGGTTGGAAAATTGGTTTAACAGGTGTAAATGGTGCGGGTAAATCCACATTGTTCTCAGCACTTTTGGGTGGAATGGAGTCAGACAGCGGTAGCTTAACTCGTCCAAATATATGGACCGTAGCCCATATGGCTCAGGAAATCAAAGCCTTAGATATGAAAGCTATTGATTTTGTGTTATCTGGCGATGAAGAATATTGGCTCATCCAAGACAAACTAAACCATTCTGAAGATTTGAGTAATGATGAGTTAGCGCATTTATATAGCCGTTTTGAAGAAATTCATGGCTATACAGCTGCATCTAAAGCATCTCAACTGATGGCCGGTTTAGGTTTTTTTGAGCATCAATCAGAACTCTTGGTTTCAAGTTTCTCTGGTGGGTGGCGGATGCGTTTAAATCTTGCTCGCACCCTGATGAGTCGCTCAGACTTACTATTACTCGATGAACCGACCAACCATTTAGATTTAGATGCAATTTTATGGTTAGAAGATTGGCTCAAGGCATATGAAGGCACGCTCATTTTAATTTCACATGACCGCGATTTCTTAGATGCAATCACAGATCATATTTTACATATCGAAAATCAAGTACTGACTTTATATACCGGCAACTACTCTACTTTTGAAACCACACGTGCTGAGCGATTAGCACAACAACAACAAGCGTTTGAAAAGCAACAAGAAGCTAAAGCACACTTACAAAAATTTATTGACCGTTTTAAAGCCAAAGCGACTAAAGCACGACAAGCGCAAAGCCGTATTAAACAACTTGAACGTATGCAAGAGCTTGCCCCTGCGCATGTAGATAATCCATTTACCTTTAGTTTCCGTGAACCAAGCAAAATGAGTTCACCGCTGCTCACACTCGAACATGCAGATATTGGCTATGGCGATAAATTAATTGTCACAAATGTAAATTTACAGATTACACCAAGCAGTCGTATCGGTTTACTGGGAATGAATGGTGCAGGTAAATCTACCCTAATTAAATCTTTAGTCGGTGATTTACCGCTGATTCAAGGTTTACGTAAAGATTCTGAGTTACTCAACATTGGTTATTTTGCCCAGCACCAAATGGATGCTTTAGATGGCAATGCCAGCCCGATGTTACAACTTTCTCGCATTGCTGACCCAAAGATCAGTGAAGCAGCATTACGCTCCTTTTTAGGAAGTTTTGGCTTCAGTGGCGAACGTATGGACACCCCAAGTGAAAGCTTCTCTGGCGGTGAGCGTGCGCGTTTGGCTTTGGCTTTAATCGTCTGGCTACGTCCAAATGTTTTAATTCTCGACGAACCGACTAACCATTTAGATTTAGATATGCGCCATGCACTTACGATGGCTTTACAGGATTTTGAAGGTGCTGTGGTTTTAGTTTCCCATGAACGTCAGCTGATCGCTTCAGTCTGTGATGAACTTATTTTGGTTCATGCAGGTCAAAGCAAGGAATTTGACGGGGATTTACAAGATTATGCAACGTGGTTACGTCAAGCACGTATCGATATGATCAAGAATGGACAACAGCCTAGTGCACCTGTTCAATCTCAGGTGGTTGAAAAGCCAAGTATTTCAAAACTCGATAAAGAAGCACAACGTAAAGAAGCAGCTCGTCAACGTGAACTGAGCCGTCCTATTCGTAAAAATATCGAGAAAATTGAAAGTCAAATTGGAAAAATTCAACCTAGACTCGTAGACATTGAAGCATTACTTGCAGACTCAGCCCTTTATGAGGCAAACCGTAAAGATGATTTACTCAAACTCATGAATGAACAGACAGAGTTAAAAGTAAAATTAGAACAAGCTGAAGAAAAAATGCTTGAACTGATGATGGAACTAGAAACATTAGAAAGCTCTTTCGATTAAAAAGTGCTTTTAAAGACAGTAAGCCCCTCAAATTAGCTAGAAATAGACAAATGCCTTTTCTAGCTTTTTAATAAAATATAATTAAAAATCAACAAGTTAATTTATAAAAACTATTTTATTTAAAGTTCTAAACGCAACTTCATCGCCTTAACAAAATTTAAAGCTCTATACCTCTTCTCATAAATCATCAGAAATTCAATACATAGCCATGCTATGCAAACACGCTCAGGTATTGTTTCTCATTACTCTAGATTCCCTAGATCAAAAAGAAGGCTTTTTAGCACAATAATCCAATAAAAATCATAAACTTATTTTATTTAACATCCAAACCACATCCAACAGCCACGTCCAAGCCTAAAAGCATCTTTAAATCGACAAAATACAATCATAACTTTTATTTATAATAGGTAATTTCCATCGTGGAACATATTAGTACAACTAAATAATAACAAAAAAGGCTTTAAAAGGGACAGTTCATTTGAATTTAAAAATGTTTTTTATCAATTGCTTGTGGATAAGTTGAAATTTTAAAACAATTCTTCCGACTCATTCTTTGAGAGCATTTTTTAACAATTTTGAAGTTTTTATAGTGATTAAATCAGTCTGTATTGATCTAATTTAGGCTTAATTGCAAAGTTACCCACATACTTATCAACATTATTTTGGTTAATAATAGAACAAAATTCAAGTGCAAAATTTAACCGTTCGTCGCTTTTTATAATGAACATTCATCTAATTTTTTTTGATTTCAGCAAAATTATTTAAAATTACATAGATCATGAATTTCGAACAATTTGTAATGAAAAAGCATAATTCGGACTTAAAAAACTGATTTACTTATAAAAAGATTGTCGATGAAATGAGAGTTAAGTCGCTAATTCACAATAATTGTCAAAAAAAAAATAATAAATGGAGTAAATGCTCTATTTTTTTCAAACAAAGCTGATTAATATTGCGCTTATGGAAAAGTTCCTAAAGATGGATAAATAGATAAGGACGAAAATATGAAAAAAATTGCATTCGCTATTGCTGCAACTTCAATCGTTGGATTTAGTTCAGCATCTCAAGCTGCGACAGATGTCTGCGTATTTGACTTATTAGGTAAGTCAGGTGAGTCATTTCAAATGGCGCAAGAATGGGCATTATCAGCAAAAAGTTGGGGCGCTGATATCAATCTCATTCCAAAACAAGATGAGGCTGTAGCAGATAACGACTTTAAAGCAGGCAAATGCGATGGCGTATTTATGACTGCAATGCGCGCGCGTCAATACAATAAATTTGTGGGTTCAATCGACTCTATTGGTGGTGTGCCAAGTAATGCGATTGCACAAAAAGCCATTACTTTTGCCTTAGATGCGCGTAATGCTGCAAAAATGACCACAACCTTGGGTGGTAAAAAATACGAAGTTGCTGGTATTGCACCACTTGGTTCAGCATTTATTTTTGTACGTGATAAAAATATCAACTCGATTGAAAAAGCCGCTGGTAAAAAGTTTGCTGTATTAAGCTATGACAGCGCTCAAAAAATTCTAGTACAACGTGTTGGTGCACAAGCAGTTCCTTCAGATATCACCAACTTTGTTGCAAAATTCAACAATGGTCAAGTTGATATGGTCGGTGCGCCTGCTTATGCCTACAAACCGCTTGAAATTCAAAAAGGTTTAGGTGCAAATGGGGCAATGTTTAACTTCCCTGTATTACAAGTAACTGCTGACTTTGTCATCCGTCCTGAAAAATTCCCTGCAGGTTTTGGTCAAAAATCTCGTGATTATTTTGTGAAAAACTTGCCAAAAAGCTTTGCTATGATTAATCGCCTAGAAGCGACTATTCCAGCAAAATACAAAATGAATTTAACCGCTGAAGATAAGCTGAAATATCAAAAGTTAATGCGTGATGGCCGTTTAGAACTGACTAAACAAGGTATTTATGATGCAGGCATGATGTCTGTGTTGAAAAAAGCACGTTGTTCAGTAGATAAAGCCAACTTTGAATGTACGCTAGGTGGTGAATAATACTTTAGATGAAATAAGCTAAAGTCTACAAAAAAACCAGCTTTGAGAAGCTGGTTTTTTTGTTTTAAATAGAAGCAGTAGCACTATCAAAATTAAAATAAGGGCTATAAAAAAGGGAATAAACCGAGGTTTATTCCCTTTTATTGATTAAAATAAGTTTAATTAAGCATCAATATCTGCATTTAATGCATTTTCTTCAATGAAAGCACGACGTGGTTCTACATCATCGCCCATTAAACATGCAAACATACGATCGGCTTCAATCGCATCATCAATGGTCACTTGCAGCATATTACGGTTTTCAGGATCCATTGTGGTTTCCCAAAGCTGTTCAGCATTCATCTCACCCAAACCTTTATAGCGCTGAATCATCATGCCGCGACGTGAATCTGTCAAAATGTGTTGCCAAACCTGATGGAAAGTCGAAACGTTGATTTTACGTTCGCCTTTTTGCAGATAAGCACCTTCTTCTAACAAGGTGAACCAGCTCTTCGAGTTTTGCAATAAACGTTTATATTCGCCCGATGCCAATAAACCCGCGTCTAATAAATAGCTATGCGGTAAATTGTGCACATAAATCGTTATACGCGGGAAATAAATCGTCGTTTTAAGCCCATCAGCAGTTTCTTTATCAAAGGGTTCCAAGCTCAACACTGGACGTAAACTCGGTTGCGTTGTTTCAATCGCAGTACGAAGTTTTTCACCCCATTGTTGTACATAATCTTGGTCATGATTTTGATCAAGTTTAAAATGCTCAAGACTCAATAAACCATCCAGCAAGGTCGCAGGATAACGCACAGTTAAACGCTGCAAACTCTTTTGAGAGGTTTGATAATCAGCAATCACTTTCTCTAATGCTACGCCACGAATTGCAGGCGCTTCAGCATTGACACGTAATTCAAGTTCATCAATCGCATTTGAAATCAAATAAGTTTCTAAAGCATCATTGTCTTTAATGTACTGCTCTTGCTTACCTTTTTTCAGTTTATACAGTGGTGGTTGTGCAATATAAATATAACCACGTTCCACAAGTTCTGGCATTTGACGGAAGAAGAAAGTCAAAAGCAGGGTACGAATGTGTGAACCATCCACGTCAGCATCGGTCATGATAATGATTTTATGATAACGCAACTTGTCTGGGTTATATTCTTCACGGCCAATACCACATCCTAATGCAGTAATTAGCGTACCCACTTCCTGTGATGAAATCATCTTATCGAAACGTGCACGTTCCACATTCAGGATTTTACCTTTGAGCGGAAGAATGGCTTGCATTTTACGGTTACGGCCTTGTTTTGCAGAACCGCCCGCAGAGTCACCCTCGACTAAGTATAATTCTGAAAGTGCTGGATCTTTTTCCTGACAGTCTGCCAACTTACCTGGAAGACCGGCAATATCAAGCGCACTCTTACGACGTGTCATTTCACGTGCTTTACGCGCAGCATCACGCGCACGTGCAGCATCAATGATCTTGCCTGCAATAGATTTTGCAGCCTGAGGATTTTCTAATAAATACTCAGAAAAGGCTTTGTTCATTGCCTGCTCGACAGCAGGTTTAACTTCACTCGACACCAATTTTTCTTTGGTTTGAGATGAGAATTTAGGATCAGGTACTTTAACTGAAACAATTGCTGTTAAGCCTTCACGCGCATCATCACCAGTAACTGCAACTTTCTCTTTTTTGAGTAAGTTTTCATTTTCCATGTAGCTGTTTAAGCCACGTGTCAACGCTGCACGGAAACCAGCTAAATGCGTTCCACCATCTTTTTGTGGAATATTGTTGGTAAAGCAACGAACATTCTCTTGATAGGTATCATTCCATTGCAAAGCAACTTCAACACCTATGCCATTTTCAGCTTGAGTGGTGAAATGGAAGATTTCATTGAGATGGGTTTTACCTTGGTTAATATATTTTACAAACTCAGATAAACCACCTTCGTAATCGAAGACATGTTCTAAGGCAACACGTTCATCACGTAGGACAATACGAACACCCGCATTCAAGAATGAAAGTTCACGTAAGCGACGTGCCAAAATATCGACATTAAAAATCGTTTGGCTAAACGTTTCAGTACTTGGCCAGAAACGAACAATGGTCCCTGTGGTTTCGACATCACCCACAATTTTTAACGGATAAACCGGATCACCATGTTTATATTCTTGTTGATGAATATGACCAGCACGATGAATCGTAAGTTCAAGTTTGCTTGAAAGTGCATTAACTACAGATACACCTACGCCGTGCAAACCGCCTGAAACTTTATAGCTATTATCATCAAACTTACCACCTGCGTGCAGAATCGTAAGAATTACTTCTGCAGCAGAGACACCTTCTTCCGGGTGAATATCGGTTGGAATACCACGTCCATTATCTGCAACGCTGACTGACTCATCTTCATGAATAGTCACTAAAATTTCATCACAATGACCAGCTAAAGCTTCATCAATCGCGTTATCGACGACCTCAAATACCATATGGTGTAAGCCTGAACCATCATCAGTATCACCAATATACATACCTGGGCGTTTACGAACTGCATCTAGACCACGTAATACTTTGATACTAGAGGAATCATAAGCCTTTTCAATGGTTGGTTCTGTTTGAGAAGCTATTTGATCTTCTGAACTCATGGTTTCTCCCTAGTGAAAAATAGGTCTTTCCAAAATTGGCTAAAATCTAAAATCATGTTGCAACAACACTTACCTGACCTTGGTCAACATTGAATAACTGGTAGGAAATAGACAAATCATGTAAATGTTTTTTTACTGATTCATGGTCTAGTGTGGTAATAAAAACTTGACTACCAAGTTGGCTCAATCGCTCAATTAAACGTTGTTGTGCGCTTAAATCTAATTCTGCTGTCACATCATCTAATAATACCACAGTTTCTTTATTACAGGCATGTAACATGGCAATTTGTGATAGTTTTAAAGCCATTATCAACAACTTTTTCTGCCCTCTAGACAGTACCACATCCGCTTCGCCTAAAGGGGTTTTTAATCGGATATCTGCACGATGCGGTCCATACTCGGTATAACGTCGATCAACATCTTTTTGGTGATATTGAATCAGGTCATTGGCCAAACCATGTTCCACATGGAACCCTGCACTGTATTCCATTTCAATCTTTAAATCGGGTAGCAACTGCGCCAAATCTTCTTGCAAATATAACTTCCATTGCTCAACAATCTCGACCCGTTGAGAATGTAACATTTCACCATAATCACTGAGCATTTTGTTCCACGGCTCTAAATCAAGCAAAGTCAGATTACGTTTGGTTTTAAGTAAGCTATTTCTTTGCTTTAAAGCGCGTGAATAATATTGCCATGCATGATAGAAATCTGGTTCCACGTGAAACATAAGCCAATCCAACAATTGGCGACGTGGTTTTGCCCCATGATCGATAATATCGGTACTTAATGGGTCAATCAGTTGCAACGGTAAGATTTTGGCAAGCTGCCCTTGGGTTGCAACAGTATCACCATTGACTTTAATTAACTGCTCACCACTTTGCAGCTTTTGCATACCAATCTTTTCAGTCAAAGATTGGGCAAAAACAATGGCGTCTGATTGATTATTTTGAATGTAATTTTTCGGGATATGTGTTCGAAAAGATCGACCTGTTGCCAATAAATGAATGGCTTCTAAAATCGATGTTTTACCTGAACCATTTTGTCCATAAAAAACATTAAACGGTTGCAACTCATGCAGAGCAACCGTCTTGAGGTTTCGAACACGTTGTATATTTAAACGCGTAATATGCATGGCTATGATTTAAAAATAAATCAATTAAACACGCATCGGCATCACAACATAAGTTTGATTAGATTGGGTTGGATCTTGTACCAATACCGACTGATTCGCTTCAGACATGGTCATTGCTACATCATCACCATCTAAAACGCTTAATACATCTAAAATATATTGCGCATTAAACGACATTTCCATCGGCGCATTGGCATATTGAATAGCTAAATCTTCAATCGCTTCATCTTGCTCAGGGTTATTGGCACGTAATTGCAAGGAATCAGCATTAAAGTTTAAGAATACACCACGTAATTTTTCATTACTTAAAATCGCAACACGTTGTAAGGATTGCTTAAATACATCATGTGGAATATTTACAACTTTGTCACCGCCACGTGGAATCACACGACGATAATCAGGGAATTTCCCATCAATTAATTTTGTTGTGAAACGTACCGTAATATCGCCTTGTTCTTTGTCGCGGCTAGAGGTTTGAATGGTAACATTTAACAATTCACGACCAATTAACAAGGTCAGTTGCTCATCTTCAATACTTAAAAGACGTTGTAACTCACCGACTGCTTTACGTGGAACAATGGCTTGAACCAATTGTGCAGCGGTTGAAGACGCTAATGTTTCACACAATGCTAAACGGTGCCCATCGGTAGTGACTGCGCGTAATTGATTTTCATCAATTTCCAATAATGTACCTGTCAGGTAAAAACGTACATCTTGCACAGCCATGGCAAATGAAGTTTTTTCAAATAAACGTTTTAATTCACGCTCAGTGACTTGAACTTGAGTGCCTTGGCTATTTTCATTGGTTAACAATGGATAATCTTCAGCAGGTAAGGTTCCTAAAACAAAGCGACTGTTTCCAGATTTTAAAATACAGCGTTGATCTTCAGTGATCTGCAAATCAATCAAAGCTGCTGCTGGTAAAGATTTACAAATATCGACCAACTTACGTGCAGGAACTGTGGTTTCCCCTGCTTGTAAACATGCACCTTCAGCTAGAGTTGTACTTGCCACAAGCTCCACTTCCAAATCTGATCCTGTAATCGTAAGGGCTTGATTTGTAGCTTGAATTTTCACGTTTGAAAGAATGTTTAAAGTATGGCGACGTTCAACTGCTCCAACCACATGGGACAAAACATTAAGTAAGCTCTCTTTCGCGATTTTCAAACGCACGGTGGAATTCCTCTAACTAAATATGACAAAAATGTGGGTAATAAATTTTTTTTAATGACGTACTATGCGGCAGTTTATGCCGCATTGCAAGCGCATAATTTGTACAAATTTTAACTTTGTAACAGGCGCATGAGGTTTTTATAATCCTCATTAAAAATTGGATCTTCATCGCGTAAACTTTGCACTTTTTCACAGGCATGCATGACCGTACTGTGGTCACGACCGCCAAAAGCCATCCCAATTTCAGGGAAACTGTCTCCAGTAAGCTCACGCGCAAGACCCATCGCCAACTGACGTGGTCGTGCGTAAATACGTGTGCGTTTTGGTCCCACCAATTCTTTCAATGGTATACGGAAGTATTCGCTCACTACGCGTTGAATATTTTCAGTACTGATGGTACGGGCACGAATCGCCAAAACATCTTTCAATGATTCACGAACCACTTCTAGATCAATTGCAGAACCCTTAAAGCGTGAGATTGCCACAACTTTGTTTAAAGCGCCTTCAAGCTCTCGCACATTGGCAACAACCTGTTGTGCAATAAATAAAGCGCAATTTCGAGGCAGATCGATGCCACTGCTTTCGGCTTTTTTCAGCAAAATTTCGATACGTGTTTCAATATCTGGTGGTTCAACCCCAACCGATAATCCCCATGAAAAGCGCGAGACTAAACGCGGATCCAATTCAGTTAATTCTTTTGGATAACGGTCAGAGGTTAAAATAATTTGTTTAGATTCATCCAATAAAGCATTGAATGTATAGAAAAATTCAACAAGACTGGCTTCTTTACCCGCCAACAAATGAATATCATCAACCAACAATAAATCTAAAGAACGGCAATTCTTTTTAAATTCTTCAACCTTGCCTTTTTGCAGAGAGCTGACAAAGTCTTGGACAAAGCTTTCCGCAGTCATATACATCACACGCGCATTTGGCTTTGCTTGTAATAATGCATTACCAACGGCTTGCATTAAATGCGTTTTACCTAAGCCTGTAGGGCCGTATAAAAAGAGTGGATTATGTTGAGATTCACCCAGTTGTGTTAAAACTTTGCGGCAAGTTTCAGCCGCCATTTGGTTTGAACGACCTTCAACAAATAAAGCAAAGTTAAATAATGGGTTAAGTTGTCGTTTCTTCACATTTTTTGCAGAAACAACTTCATATTCTTTGTCTTTTTTGGCTTTGACATGCTGTGTAGGCATTGGAGAACTTTCAAGCGCTGCCGTTGTGGTAGCAGGCTGTTCAGCAGCAGAAAGAATTGCACCAGGACGCGAGTCGACTAAAATTTCGACTTTGCGAATACGACCTTCAGATAATTGTTCTGCCAAAATAGAAATCAGTTCTAAATGATGTTCTTGAATGTAGCGAGTCCAATATGGATTGGGTGCATACAGTTTTAAAGTATCTTCGACTTCTTCTGCAACCAAAGGACGAATCCACATGGCAAAGACATTATCAGAGAGCTCTTGTCGCAAGCGAGTTAAGCAGTCCGTCCAAAGCATGTGAAACCCCTTCATTCAATTTTAAATTCAAAAAAGACTATTTACCCCTACCCTGTAGGTGAAGGGGTCGCCATTCTAACCAAGTTATCCACATCTGTCATGGTTAATTCAATCTAATTCGCTCAAAAAAGCAACCTTCTGTAAATAAATTCAAATTCAAAGCAGTTGTGGATAAGGTTTTCCACAAGCTGTGGATAAATTATCACAGAAAGTTATCCACAATCCATCAAATTAATAGAAACATGGATACTCACAGGGTAAGTTATTATTATTTATCTTAAAAAAGCGGTTTTCCACAGAAAAAATGCTTCCTAATAATAATAAATATAAATTTTAAATTTGAATTTATTTATAAGGATCAGGATTTCTGTGGATAAAGCTTCAGTTATGAATTTAAATTCAAAACAACACGATTTTTAAATTTAAAATTAAGAAATTAAATTTAAATTGTGAATCAGCCTATGG